>CAMKTW010000086.1 GCA_946415795.1 uncultured Bacteroidales bacterium | reverse complement strand
CGGGGTTATAAACCTTTACCCCCTTTGGCGCCACCGGTTTATCAAAATACTGGTCGGTAACCTCAAATGCAGGACGCTCCTCAATCACGATATCGTTGCCGGTCTTGGTCTTGAAGTCTATGGTATTGGAGGGGCCCAGGGTATAGCACGGAATCCCGTAATGCTTTGCAAGGATTGCAAGCATACTGCTGCCCACCTTGTTTGCAACATCTCCGTTGGCAGCGATGCGGTCGCAGCCAAAAAAGACAATATCTATCTTACCGCGGGACATCACGTCGGCAGCCATATTGTCGCAGATCAGCGTAACATCCACACCAGCCTTTGTAAGTTCATAAGAGGTCAGGCGCGACCCCTGCAGCATAGGCCTTGTCTCGCAAGAGTAAACCTTTGGCATAAGGCCCTTCTGCTGAGCCATATAGATAGGGCCAAGCGCGGTGCCGTATCTGGAAACGGCCAGATGGCCGGCATTGCAGTATGTCAGGATACCGATGCCCGGCTTGAGCAGGGAGAAACCGGCTTCAGATATTGCAAGGCACTTCTGGACATCCTCAAGCTTGATGGCGCGAGCCTCTGCAGTAAGACGCTCTTTAACCTGTTTGATAGCTGCATCTGCAGCCATATCCTTAGTCTCCTCGAGAGTCTCGTAATAACAGCGCTCCATACGGTCCAGGGTCCAGGTAAGGCTCACCGCCGTAGGCCTCGATATATAGAGATAACGCTTTACACGCAGGAACTCCTTGTCAAATGACTGCAGGTTACGCGCGCGGAAGCGGTTCATACACATCGCCAGGCCAAATGCTCCCGCAATGCCGATAGCGGGGGCGCCCCGCACCTTGAGCAGCGTTATTGCATAGAAAACCTGCTCCGCAGTGGTAAGGTGTAGAAACTTCTCCTGATTCGGCAGCAGAGACTGATCCAGAATAATCACGTCTCTCCCGTTGGGACTGAGCTCCACAGAATCGTATTCAAGAATGTTTCTCATATTAGTACAAAGATAATAATTTTCTATTATTTTTGACTCCATGATAAGAATTCCGGCAACAACCCAACAGAACCTGATAGAGAGCAAGAGCCTTTCTGCGGTCACCCCCCCTGTTGACAAAGAGATTATAAACGAAGTTATAAGCGGGGCATCTTCGCTTGCCCTGTCCAAAGAGAATTCACTCCGCCTGCTGGACGCAATCGGAATCAGCCGCGAACGCACATATATCGCAACTGACCTTGAGCAGGCCCGCATCGCCGTAACTGATATAGGCTTCCCCATCAATATGAAGACTGTTTCTGTTTATGAAGCCGATACGCCGGAAGTTGTTGAGAATATCACAGACCGCAACACTATGCGGCTGGAATTCGGACGCCTGATGCGCGGGCATAATGCCAAGGGGATCCTTATCACCCCGGCTCTCTCCGGTGCGGTGACGTACCTGGGCATACGCCATAAAGAGGGGCTGGGGCACCTGGTGGTGTGCGGGGCCGTCACGCCTGAATACACCAGGCCCACAAGGCTCGTTTACTGCACCCTCCCTGTGACAAAGACCGAGGCCACTGAAGTTTACCAGCGGGTAAAGGGTGATTATCAGGTAAACGAAGTCATCTTTACAGACACGTTGCGCCGGCTGTCTGCATTGTGCACGGTTGCACCCCAAATAGACAAACTGGATATCTTCCCTGTGATTGTCAGCGCCCGGAGCGTCGTTGCCCTGGACGCATCTGCAACCATCAGGAAAACTATTTGATCTTGAACGAATCTCTCAGGCCGGTAGCCTTGTTCCAGGCACCGTTCTTGGGGTCGTGGTAGAAATAACCCACCCTCTCAAACTGAACCGCGATTCCGCTGCAATCTTCAAGCAGCGCAGGTTCTGCGTATGCAGTCTTCACAACCAGAGAGTTGGGGTTGAGATACTCTTTATAATCCACACCCTCAGGGATCGCGCCCATCTGTTCCTCCGTGAACAGCGTGTCAAAAATACGCGCCTCGATAGGTTTTGCATATTCCTGCGATACCCAGTGGATGGTACCCTTCACGCTGCGCCACTCTCCGGCGCCCGGTTTGGACGTGGGATCAACCTCACAGTGTACGGTGGTGACACTACCGTCAGCATCCTTCTCAAACGATACGCACTTGACAATATAGGTATATTTAAGACGCACCTCGCCGTCGGGTTTCAGACGGAAATACTTTTTGGGAGCCTCCTCCATAAAATCATCCCGCTCGATATAGAGCTCCTTTGTGAAGGGGATGCGGCGTTTGGCACCGTCGGGGTCGGCAGGATTCAAGGGGGCGTCAAACCATTCCACCTTGCCCTCTTCCCAGTTGTCAATCACCAGCTTGATGGGGTCGATTACAGCCATATAGCGATTTGCGCGCTCGTTCAGGTCCTGGCGCAGGCACCACTCCATAAGCGACAGGTCGATGATATTGTCGCGCTTTGCCACGCCCACCTTGTCTGCAAACATACGGATGGACTCCGGGGTATAGCCCCTGCGGCGTATACCGCAGATGGTTGGCATACGGGGGTCGTCCCATCCCTCTACATAGCCATTCTTCACAAGTTCCAGAAGCTTGCGCTTGCTCATCACGGTATAGGTGAGGTTCAGGCGGGCAAACTCATACTGGTGGCTGGGGAAAATCTCCAGTTTCTCTATGAACCAGTCGTAGAGCGGACGGTGCACGTCAAACTCGAGGGTACATATAGAATGGGTGATATTCTCTATGGAATCACACTCGCCGTGGGCATAATCGTACATCGGATATATGCACCATTTGTTGCCGGTTCGGTGATGCTCGGCGTGGATGATGCGGTACATCAGGGGGTCGCGGAACAGCATATTGGGGTGCGCCATATCAATCTTTGCCCGCAGTACCTTGGCGCCGTCGGGATATTTGCCCTCCTTCATCTCCTCAAACAGACGCAGATTCTCCTCTACGCTGCGGTTGCGCCAAGGGCTCTCCTTGCCAGGCTGTGTCACAGTGCCGCGGCCTTGCCTGATCTCTTCCTGAGTCTGGTCGTCAACATAAGCCAGTCCCTTCTTTATCAGAACCTTGGCCCACTCGTAAAGCTGGTCGAAATAATCCGATGCATAAAACTCGTTGGCCCACTCGAATCCGAGCCACTTGATATCTTCCTTGATGGAATCTACATACTCGGTATCTTCTTTCACGGGATTGGTATCATCAAAACGCAGGTTGGTCTTGCCGCCATACTTCCTGGCCAGGCCAAAGTTCAGGCAGATACTCTTGGCGTGACCGATGTGCAGGTAGCCGTTGGGCTCCGGCGGGAAGCGGGTCATTATGGATTTATGCTTGCCGCTGGCCAGGTCAGCCTCAATGATGTCCTCTAGAAAATTATTGGTACGTTCTTCCATAGCGCATTTACATATAGAGTGCGAAATTAGCAAAAAAGGGGCAATTTTTACTATTTTTGCCATCTCAATTCTTTATCTGCAAGAAGATGCTCAAATCGATGACGGGCTACGGCAAAGCCGAAACCACCATAAACAACGTAAAGTATATTGTAGAGATACGCTCGCTCAACTCCAAGGCGGCCGACATCACCCTCAAGACACCCCTTATTCCCCGCGAAAAGGAGATGGAGGTGCGGCAGCTTATTGCAAGCCGGCTGAACCGCGGCACAATTGACCTCTTTATCAATACGGAGAAAGGTGCAGGCAGCACAGCCGCCTCTACCCTGAACAAGGATGTCTTGCTGTCATATCTTTCCCAGGTTGACGATGCCCTTCAGGGCACTAAATGGTGTGACGCAGCCTGCGGAGAATTCAGCGCCCCCATACTTACAAGTATGCTGAGGATGGGCGATGTGTTTGAAACTGCAAAGGGAGATTTCACCGGCGAGTGCTGGGAGCAGCTTTTCGGAGCCATAAAACAGGCGGTGGAGAATCTGAACGGTTTCCGGATCACAGAAGGAGAATCCCTCAGGCGGGATATCACCGCCAACCTGGAGAGCATCGAGAGCTATATCCCCAGGGTAGAAGAATTTGAGCAGGAGCGCATCACTGCAGTACGCCAGCGCATCGACGCCCGCATTGAAGAGCTCAAGGTCCAGGTGGACAGCAACCGCCTGGAGCAGGAGATCATCTTCTACATCGACAAGCTTGACATAAATGAAGAGAAGGTCCGCCTGCGTCAGCACTGCCGTTATTTCCGCGAGACGATGGATAACGAGGAGTTCCCCGGCAAAAAACTGGGCTTCATTGCACAGGAGATGGGGCGAGAGATCAACACTCTGGGCAGCAAGGCCAACCTCGCAGAAATCCAGAAGATAGTGGTCAAGATGAAAGCGGAGCTGGAAAAGATTAAAGAACAGTCAATGAATATTTTATAGCGATATGGACGCACCCGGCACAATTGTTCTTCCCGCCGCCCGCCGAACCGGTGGCAAACCCTTTATGGAGGCTATCGCCGCCCGTCGCAGTTCTCGCGATTTTGACACAAGCCGCGAACTGGATATGCAGACTCTCTCCGACCTGCTATGGGCCGCGTGGGGCATCAACCGCTCAAAAGGGCGCACCGCCCCCTCCTCCCACAACCGTCAGGAGATTGAGTTGTACGTATTCCTCAAATCTGGTGTTTACCGCTACAATCCCATAGAGCACGCACTCGTTATGCACTTGGCAGAGGATCTGCGCGCCGCTACAGGAACGCAGCCGTTCGTGGGTCTCGCCCCCTTGGAGATTGCTCTGGTTTCCGATACCACAAAGATTACCGGCAAAACTCCGCAGGGCATCATTGAAGCGACCTACGCCGACACAGGTTTTATCTGCGAGAATATATATCTGTTCTGCGCCTCGGAGGGGCTCTCTACCGTAGCCCGCGCCCTGGTTCCCAAAGAGGGACTCGCCGCCCGTCTCTCACTCCCTGAAGGGCATATCATTACTCTGGTACAAACGGTTGGGTATCCGGCAGCACGGGATTAACTCAACTTTCTTAGCACAGTGGCACCGGGGAAACCCCTGTGTTTCAAACATATTTTTCTTCTCGAAGTGTCGACAACGTCCCATTTCCGGGACGTTATTGACACTTTCGGTTATAGTCAGCAACCTCACCAAACCTTGAAAAGGCCGTCGCTATGCTGCGGCGGCACTTACCTCCAGAAACTTCCGTTCGCTACGCTCACTTCATCCCTCCCACAATCTGCTACGTCATCGCTGCGCGATAACTAGCATCTTGCGGGCCCCTCCCGTTTTACGAGGGCACGGGCGCCCACGGTTTCTTTGAGGTAAGTGCCGACCTCCGACTGCGCGACGGGCAGAAATAGCCGTAGCGTGAAATGGTTTGTGCGGTTTTCGAAGTGAGGCGTTGCTGAGCGTAAGCGAAGCGGCCCGTATCGAAAAAAACGCCGGCCATGCGAGGGATGTCTGAGCGAAGCGAGTCCCCGAGCATAGGCGTTATCGCCAGCAGGCGATAGCGAAGGGTGAGCCGGGCAGAATGTGAAATAGCAAAGCCGGAGCGGCGGGTTCGGGCAGAGCCCGGTATTATGGAGGGGAGCCGAACGCAGAGTTAGCAACAAACCATTTGCAAGCGGAAGGCGCTTCTGCCCGTTTATCTGTGGGACAGGCACCAGTCGCAGACGCCGCAGGGTTCGCTTTCCTGGCCGAAGTATTCCAGAAGCATCTGGCTACGGCAGCGGCCTTCGTTCTGGACATAATTGGCAATGGCATCCTGGCGAGCCTTGCTGCGCGCCACCCTGCTGTCATACTCCGTTTTGTCCAGTCTCAGGTTATCCGGATAGAGCCGCTCTGTGGCCAGATATAACACTGGTGATTTAATCTTGGGGATGTAATGAATTATCCTTCTGGAGGCCAACCACTTGAGCTTACTTTCCACCGCCAGGACAGAATACTTCCCCACAGATGCGATACGCTCTTCATCTATTGATACATAGCCGCTGAAAAGACCCTCATACATACGCATCAGGACCTTCAGGAAAGTGTCGGTCTCTGTATTGCCAAGCTGGATGCCATACAGTTCGTCCCTGGATACCGACATTGATATCTTTGATGGGATCTCCAGTTCTTCCGTCAGTGTCCAGTAGCCCGACATCTCTATATACTTTATTGCGTAGTAAGCCTTGGATACCTGCAACTTATACTGCTTGGCAAACGCCGCAAGGTCAAACTTGTAACCCTTGTCACGCCCCTCCTCGTAGGGTATCTTCAAAAAGTTGTGGACCTTCTGATAGATGTCTTTTATATGGTCCAGCGGCGGATATGTAGTCTGGAGAATCTGCGCAAGGCGCTTCAGGTCGGTAGAATTCCATATCAGCAACGCATAAGACTTCTTTCCGTCGCGGCCGGCGCGCCCCGCCTCCTGAAAGTAAGCCTCCGGCGACTGCGGCATATCGTAGTGACATACAAACCGGACGTCACCCTTGTCAATGCCCATACCAAACGCGTTGGTAGAGACAATCACTCGCTTCTCCCCTTTTTTCCACGCATCCTGCACAGCAGCACGCACCTTGCCGTTCATCCCGGCATGGTATGCTGCGGCATCTACCCCCTGGCTTGTAAGGAAAGCGGTGACCTCCTCTGCCGTGCGACGCCTGGCTACATACACTATCCCGGAGCCCTGGACACCATTGCACACCTTGAGCAGCTGCCCCAGTTTGTTCTCGCACTTGCGGGCGCTGTAAGAGAGGTTGGGCCTCTCAAAGCCGCTCACCAGCAGATTGGGCTTATCAAATCCCAGCCGGGCCATAATATCTTCCGCCACATCCTCAGTAGCGGTTGCGGTGAGGGCAATGACCGGCACTTTCGACGGGAATGCGGTACCGGCAATCTTGCTGCGGACTTCGCTGATCATAAGGTACTCCGGACGGAAGTCATAGCCCCACTGCGAGATGCAGTGCGCCTCGTCCACCACCAGATAGTTGATATTCATCTTTGCAGCGCGGGCCAGAAAGAGGTCGGTGCGCAAGCGCTCGGGAGATACATACAGAAACTTGTAATCGCCATACACGGCATTGTCAAGGGTGGCGTCTATCTCGCGGTAACTCATTCCCGCACACACCAGCAACGCCGGAATCCCCCGCCTGCGCAGGTTCTCCACCTGATCTTTCATCAGCGCAATCAGCGGCGACACCACAATGCATATCCCCTCCTTCATAAGGGCCGGCACCTGGAAGCACACACTCTTCCCTCCCCCCGTCGGCATCAGTGCCAGAAGGTCACGCCCCGCCAAGGCTTCAGAGATAATCTCTTCCTGCTTAGGCCGGAACCCATCGTACCCCCAGTATTTCTTTAAAGTCGCCAGCATA
>CAMKTW010000085.1 GCA_946415795.1 uncultured Bacteroidales bacterium | reverse complement strand
CTTCCCGTATTTGATCCACGTCAGGAACATTGTTGCGACGCCTGCTGCCGCTGCGGCCAGGTTTGTCGTCAGGAATACGTGGCTGATGGCGGTGCGGTTAACTTCGCCGGATGCTGCCAGCTGGGAGCCGGGATTGAAACCGAACCACCCCATCCACAATATGAATACTCCCAGCGCTGCCAGGGTGAGGGAGTGGCCGGGGATAGCACGGCTCTTGCCGTCCTTGCCGTATTTGCCACGGCGTGCGCCCAGCGCCATAGCTCCGATGAATGCCAGCACGCCGCCTACAGAGTGGACGACGGCTGAGCCTGCAAAATCGTGGAATACATCCCCAAAGGTGCTCATCATAAAGCTGTCCGCAACATCGTTGCAGAGCCAGCCGCCGCCCCAGGTCCAATGCCCCTCGACGGGATATATGAACAACGAGATGAATGCGCTGTAAACCACGTACATAGAGAATTTGGTGCGTTCCGCCATAGCGCCGCTCACTATAGTGGCGGAGGTGGCGCAGAATACTGTCTCGAAAATCAGGAACCCCTCAACCGGCAGCGGACCCTTGTAGAATGAGAGGTCGCCCCAGTTGGGTTTGCCTATAAATCCGGCTCCGTCGGAACCGAACATAAAACCAAACCCCACAAGCCAGAAAAGCAGGGAGCCGAACATAAAGTCCACGAAGTTCTTGAACAGGATGTTGGCGGTGTTTTTGCTTCGTGTGAAGCCCGCCTCGCACAGTGCAAAGCCGGGTTGCATAAAGAATACCAGCATTGCTGCAAGCAACATCCATACAGTATCCAGTGAAATGGCTATATCGTTCATAATGTGTGTCTCTTTAAGTTATTTCTTATCTCTCAATACAGTGTCGCCGTGCTCCCTGGCCCGGATGCTCCAGGTGTCGATTATGTCGCTTACGAAAATGCGCCCGTCGCCGACCTCTCCAGTGTGGGCGGTGTCGATTATCACGTCAATTGTGGGCTGGACAAACTGGTCGCGGCATACAATGGAGATGGCAACGCGCTCTATTACGTCGGTGGAATACTGAACGCCGCGGTAAATGCGCTCCTGGCGGCTCTGGCCGATGCCGTGTACGTCGTGGTATTCAAACCAGTTGATGTCGGAATCCAGGAGGGCTTCCTTCACCTCCTCGAACTTTGTCTTACGGATAATTGCTTCAATCTTTTTCATCCTTCTTGTCGTTTGGTTACGGCGCGAAGGTATTGCCCATTGACAGCAGGTCAAAGGGGATGTGTCTGATTTCTATCGGGACAGATTGCGTCTGGTTACAATGCGTAACCATTATGCGCCAAAATGGTTCGGAATAGAAGCCAGAAAGGCGAGTGGGGTTAACAAATGAAATGGAGCGTGACCTTTCCCCCTTAGAGGCCCTGGCTGACGGCCGCAATATAGAAGTCCTTGCGCAGATCCTGGGAGATCCAGTAGCGCAGCAGGCGGGCGTCGGGGCTCAGGCCATCGTCCAGATTGCAGACAAACAGGTCGTTGACGTCGGCCAGGTAGAGGCGGTTGTAGCGGATGTCCTGGTATCTCTGCAGACCGATGGTGTAGTTCATTATGCGGGCGGCATCACCCTCCTGCAGATCCTCTTTGCTGAAGACGTAGAGGCCCATTTTGTCGTATCGGCCGTAGAAGCCGTTGGCCACTTTGGAAACCTTGCTGGCAATGATGCGCCTCATCGGCAGCGCCATCTTCCAATAGAGCAACTCCTTGGGACCGATGTAGCGGCCGCCGCGAAGGCCGAATCCGTAGCCGTATTCCAGAATCTGGTCGATCTCTTCCCCTTCGCGGCCCTTAGTGATGCCCGCCATATCCTTGAGCAATTCTTCCTCTGCGTGGCGGCTCTCCTCCATTGCACGGGTGACCTCGATGCCGATGCTGCGGCCGTCGCGGCTTTGCAGGTCAGGCCGGTCCCGGTTCACCAGGCAGTCAAACTCGCTGCCCAGCATCGAACAGAGCGAAACCCGGGCATAGCGCTCAAAGAAGCAGGTGTCGTGTTTCATCTCTGAAAAATAATTAGTCTTCTCTCCAAATGGGCATAGTCATACACCGGGCTCCGCCGCCGGCGCGAGGGAGTTCCGAGGCAGGGAAAACCGCCACAAACTTCTCGTAGTTGTCCATAACGGTTTTGCCGCAGACAATGTCTTCTGCCTGAAGCACGGAAAAACCTGCACGGTCAAGCGCCTCGATGGTGCGCTCGTTGCGGCGGTATCCGAGTACCTTGCCGTCGCCAAGTGAGAAAAAGTTGGCGCCGCTGTGCCACTGCTCGCGCAATTGTCCCCACGGGTCGCTGCCGCCGCCGATGACGGGCTCGATCTCCCATCCAAGCAGTTTGAGGCCCTCCAGGAGATTGCGCACCTGACGGTACCGTACCTTGCCCCCCTCAATTGAGATAATGGTGGTGTCTTTCCCGGCAAAGAGCCCGTCGCGCCTGAGCATCGGCTCGAAAGCCATACAATGATGCCTGCCCAGGAAGGTGAACACCATATCCAGATGGATGAAAGAATCTGGTTTGCGGGGGAGTTCCTGAACTATGATGTGGAATTCCTCCTTATTGCGGGACAAGGTCTTGGCCAGGTATTCTATCCCTTTTGAGTTGGTGCGGATGCCTTCTCCCACCACCAGGAGGTTGTCGGAAGCGATGTGGATGTCGCCCCCTTCGGTGCGGGATTTGGGGTTCCAGATCTCTGCTTTGAGGGTCTCCACGTTAAAGAAATGGCGGAAAATGGCGTCGTAGATGAGCGACTCGCGCTCGCGTACCTCAAAACTCATAGAGTTTATGAGAACGCGGTCGAAAATTGTTGATGCAGCATCGCGGGTGAAAACCAGATTATATAGAGGCTCCAGCAGGTACCGGTTGTCGAGGTCCCCCTCCCACAACGGATTCTCATATCCCTCTATCAGCACTTTGGCAAGGTTGTGACTGCTCATTGCCATCAGCTCTCTCGCCAGCCGGTAATTTATCTCTCCAGAGAGTTTTACGGGGCGGAGGCCATAGTTGAACACACTCTCCCTTACCAGGTGCTCCCGTATCTGGGGGGTGTCCAGCAGATACTCCAGGATATCCTCCACGTAATAGACCTTTGCCCAGCGTTCCAGCACCCCGGAGAAGAGACGGTACTCGGCATCGACGTTCATTTTGTCAAGGATATCGTTATATAGTGCGTGTGCGCAGTTGAGCGGGGTCATCCGCTCCGTTTCCACCCCGGGGCGGTGCAGTATCACACCCCTCAGCCGGCCGGTCTCGCTGCACACATTTATCGGGCAGGGGGTCAGTTTATCTGTACGGTCCATTGTCAGTCTTGAAAAATCTCCGCGATCATACAGCGGGCACTCCCTCCGCCGACCGTTTCTATGATTGGTATTTCCGGCGCCAGGATGCGGGTGTATTTCTCCAGCGCTTCAATCTGAAGCCTTGAGAGCGACATCAGTGCGGACCGGCTCATAATCAGCAAGTCTTCTTTGTTGTTGTTGAGCTGGAGCATATTGCCGGCGAACTGGTTCATCTGCTCCATAGAGATGTTGACAATCTCTTTCCCGCTTTTGCTGATGGTATCGCAGAGCACGGCGCGCTGGGAGGTGTCACCTACAGCGTCCAGGCACACGACGGCATATCCGCTGCCGATGTGCATCATCACGTTGGTATGGTAGATCGCAGTACCTCCAAAGTCAGAGGCGTTGAACATAATCGGGGTGTAGCCCATGGTTTCGGCCCATTGTTCCACAAGGTCGGCGTCGGTCCTGGGAGAGATGCAGGCATAGGCAATCAGGTTTTCCCGGTCCAATACCAGCGAGCCGGTCCCCTCCAGGAACTTGTTTACCGACTCGAATGCGGTGAGGTCCACGAGCCGTGAGAAATTGTATTTATCAAGGGTCTTACGCAGTTTATCGCGCTCAAGCCTTCGGTTGGGTGCGCACATAGGGTAGAGCACCAGCGTGTCTGAGTGTGTGGAGAAGCAGTTGTTTGGAAAAATTGAATCTGGGGTGGAGGGCTCGGGGGTGTCCTGCAGCACATCTACCGTTATGCCATTGCTGCGCAACATAGATACATAACTGTCAAATTCCTTAACTGCCCTCTGCGCCACGTCTGTGTCCAGCCTGTGCTGGAAGGCGTTGCTTTCAGAGGTCTCTTCATTGAATGCGAAGGCCGCCGGCCTAACCATAAGTATGGTGTCTGTGGTCAGTTTTGTCATACTACAAATATACTAAAATTTTAAGTTCGCCAGTAGCAAAACTTGGGTGACTATCCGGGAGAAAAGAGTATATTTGCGTAATGCAATTAAAGGAGTACATAGAGTCTGAAATACTTCCGCGATACGAGGGTTATGATTCTGCGCACCGGCTGGACCATATAGGCTCGGTGATACGGCGCAGTGCCGACCTGGCCCGCGGATACGACGTGGATGCCGATATGGTTTATGCCATCGCGGCATATCACGACCTGGGCATTTGCGAGGGGCGGGAATTCCACCACCTGTCATCTGCCAGGTTGATGCGGGAAGACAAGAACCTAAGGCAGTGGTTCAGCGAAGAACAGATAGAGATTATGGCGCAGGCAGTGGAAGATCACAGGGCATCGACAAAGAGCGCCCCCAGGAGCGTATATGGTCGCATTGTGGCAGAGGCTGACCGCCAGATCGATGCCGACACAATTGTGCGCCGCACCATCGAATACGGCCTGGACAATTACCCTCAGCTGGACCGGCAGGGTCAGTTTGACCGTTTCAAGGAGCATATTGAAGAGAAATATGCCCGGGGGGGATATCTCAAGATATGGATTCCCGGCGGAGAGAATGATTTGAAGCTGAAAGCTTTCCAGAGCGAGATAGAGAAGCCCGCGGCGCTGGAAATAATGTTCGACAAGTGGTACGATAAACTTATATGATATGTCATCTTTTATCATAAACGGAGGCCACTCCCTCAATGGTACTATAACCCCGCAGGGTGCCAAGAACGAAGCGCTCCAGATACTGTGTGCTACGCTTCTGACAGGCGATGAGATTGTGGTGGACAACGTACCGGATATTCTGGATGTCAATAACCTTATTGCCCTTCTGGGCGATATGGGTGTGCAGGTACACAAGCTGGGAGACCGCAAATGGTCTTTCAGGGCGGCAAAGATCAATCTGGAATATTTTGAGAGTGACGACTTTGCCCGCCGCAACAGCGCACTGCGCGGATCTATTATGCTGGTGGGGCCTATGCTGGCCCGCTTTGGGAAGGCTATCGTGGCCAAACCGGGCGGGGACAAGATTGGCCGCCGGCACATAGATACCCATATGGAGGGGCTGGTCCGGCTTGGGGCAGAATTTTTCTATGATACAGAAAAGTCAAAGTATGTGCTCAAAGCAAACAGGCTGGCTGGCTGTGAAATGCTCCTTTCGGAGGCCTCTGTTACCGGCACAGCCAATATTGTTATGGCTGCTTCCCTTGCCAGGGGCCGCACGGTGATTTATAATGCCGCCTGCGAACCGTATGTGCAGCAACTCTGCAAGATGCTGTGCGCTATGGGGGCCCGCATCAGCGGCATCGGTTCGAACCTTCTCACCATAGACGGGGTGGAGAGTCTCAGCGGATGCACCCACACTATACTCCCTGATATGATTGAGGTTGGCAGTTTCATAGGGATGGCTGCGATGACCCGCAGCGAAATCACCATCAAGAATGTCTCTTACCGCAACCTCGGCATCATTCCCGACAGCTTCCGGCGCCTGGGAATCAACCTCCAGCAGCGGGGCGACGATATCTATGTTCCCGCGCAGGATGAATACCGGATAGAATCGTATATAGACGGCTCCATAATGAAGATTGCAGATGCACCCTGGCCCGGGCTCACCCCAGATTTGCTGAGTGTGCTGCTGGTGGTGGCAACCCAGTGTCACGGCAGCGTGCTGATACATCAGAAGATGTTTGAGAGCCGCCTCTTCTTTGTGGACAAGTTGATAGATATGGGGGCGCAGATTATTCTCTGTGACCCTCACCGTGCGGTGGTGATAGGCCACAACCACGAGCGCAATCTCAAAGGGCGGGTGATGACCTCGCCCGATATCCGCGCCGGCATTGCGCTGCTCATTGCCGCTATGGGTGCGGAGGGGAGGAGCGAGATCCACAACATAGACCAGATAGACCGCGGTTACGAGCATATTGAGAAGCGTTTGGCAGCCCTTGGTGCCGATATCAGGCGCAAAGAAGAGCCTATGACGCATTAGAGGCTTCTTTGGCGATGGTATATAACGACATAAAGATAAGCAATACCTTCTCCCTGGAGGCGGTGGCGGCAACCTACGTCGAGTATGGCTCGGTGGATGAGTTGCGCCGCGATCTGACGGGGGCGGAAAAACCGTTCCTGCATATTGGCAGCGGCAGCAATCTGCTCTTTACCACCCCGCGGTTCGAGGGGACAGTTTTCCACAACTCAGATTGCAGCGTGAGCGTCATCGCACAGGATGGTGCCAGAGTGCTGGTGAGGGCTGGCGGAGGCCTTAAATGGGACCGTTTTGTGCAGTGGTGCGTTGAAAAGGGGTACTATGGTGCAGAGAATCTCTCGCTGATTCCCGGGGAGGTCGGAGCGGCTGCAGTGCAGAATATCGGTGCCTATGGGGCCGAGGTCAAGGATATTATAGAGAGGGTGGAGGCATATGATATTATCGACGGAGTTGAGGTCAGCCTGGTGCGCGACGAGTGCAATTACGGTTATCGTTCCAGCTTGTTCAAGAGCGATGCCGGGCGGCGGTTTTTTGTGATTGCGGTGGTGTTCAGCCTCTCCCGGCAGCGCCGGCTTAACCTCTCATACGGAGCCCTGAAGGATATCGATGCCCGGAGTGCAACTTTGCAGGATGTACGCGATGCAATAATCGCCATCCGTCGCGAGAAACTGCCGGATCCGGGGGATATCGGCAGCGCCGGGAGCTTCTTTATGAATCCGGTGGTGCCTGCAGCGCAGTATGAGGCGCTTGCTGCGCAATATCCCGATATGCCGCATTATCCCGCTGCGGACGGGGCGGTAAAACTCTCGGCGGGATGGATGATAGACCGGTGCGGACTAAAAGGCTGCCGACACGGCAATGCCGGAGTCTATTCAAAGCAAGCCCTGGTGCTGGTGAACCTCGGCGGCGCTACCGCTAAAGAAGTGATTGCCCTGGCCGGTGAGGTCATCAGGAAAGTTGAAGAGAAATTCGGCGTAACTTTACGCCCTGAGGTACAAATCGTATAATTGTGCGCCGGGTATTGCCACTACAGCGGCCTTTGTATATAAAAAATGGGTAAGCTGAATATATCGCACCGCTACAACCTCCTACCCTTGCTG
>CAMKTW010000084.1 GCA_946415795.1 uncultured Bacteroidales bacterium | reverse complement strand
GATCGATGGCTTGAGGCAATCCTGCCAATAATCGTAATGGGTAAGGCGGCGCAGGGAAGCCTCAATACCGCCAATGACCACCGGCACATCCGGATAGAGCTTCTTCAGGATATTGGCATATACCATCACGGCATAATCCGGGCGGTAACCGGGACGGCCTTCCGGAGTATAGGCATCGTTGCTGCGGAGCCGCTTGCTGGCGGTATAATGGTTCACCATAGAATCCATTGCGCCGGAAGATACGCCAAAATAGAGGCGAGGACGCCCCAGCTTGCGGAAATCACGCAGATCGTCGCGCCAGTTGGGCTGCGGAATCACCGCCACCCGGTAGCCGTGCGACTCAAGCACACGGGCAATCACTGCGGTGCCGAACGAGGGATGGTCGACATAAGCATCACCCGTGAAGAGGATAACGTCAGCCTGGTCCCAACCCAGGGCATCCATCTCCTTCTTGCTTGTCGGTATCGAAAAACCCGTCATATCTCTCGCGGCAAAGGGAAATTACATTCTTTCAGGCAGCTGTATTCCAAGGATATCCATCGCCTTGACCAAAATTCTGGCGATGGTCTCGATAAGCAGCAGGCGCTGTGAACGTACCCCGGCGTCGGTCTCCTTGAGGATGCTCACGTCGTGGTAATACTGATTGAACTCCTTGGCAAGGTTGTAAGCATAGTTGGCCACCAGCGCTGGAGAGTGCGCAGCGGCGGCCTCCTTAATCTTGTCCGGGAAACCGGCCATTATTTTCACAAGCTCTATCTCTTTGGGCAGAAGGGTATTTGACGTAACGGCGCCGTTCATACCCTGGGCTGCAGCCTTGCGGAGCACGCTCTTGATGCGGGCGTGTGTATACTGGATAAAAGGTCCTGTATTACCATTGAAGTCTATGGATTCGCGCGGGTCAAACAGCATCGTCTTGCGGGGGTCCACCTTGATGATGAAATATTTGAGGGCTCCCAGGCCAAGCATCATAAAGAGTTTGTCCTGCTCTTCAGGGGCCATATCCTCCAGTTTGCCGCTCTCCAGAGAGGTCTCTTTCGCCGTCTGGTACATCTTCTCTATAAGGTCGTCGGCATCCACCACGGTGCCTTCCCTGGACTTCATCTTACCTTCTGGGAGTTCTACCATACCGTAAGAGAGGTGATAGATTGCATCAGCCCAGTCAAACCCTAGTTTGCCGAGGATGAGCTTGAGCACCTGGAAATGGTAATTCTGCTCGTTGCCCACCACATAGATCATCTCGTCAAAGCCGTACTCCTCGTGACGGCGGCAGGCAGTACCCAGATCCTGGGTCATATATACCGATGTTCCGTCGCCGCGCAGCAAAAGTTTCTCGTCCAGGCCGTCTGCGGTTAGGTCGCACCAGACGGAGCCGTCGTCACGACGGTAGAAGATGCCCTTTGCCAGACCTTCATCCACCAGTGATTTACCCAGCAGATAGGTCTGTGATTCATAATATATCTTATCGAAAGTGATTCCCAGGTTGCGGTAAGTAGTGTCAAAACCGTCGTAAACCCAGCCGTTCATCTTTGCCCAGAGGGCGCGGACTTCGGGATCGCCCTGCTCCCACTTCAGAAGCATAGCCTGGGCTGCCTTCTGGCACTCTGTATTCTTCTGAGCCTCCGCCTTCTGTTCAGCAGTAGCTTCGGCGGGATCGATGCCGGAGGTGCGGAGGGCCTCTGCGGTCTCCTCCACCAGCATATTGTTGAACTCTACATAATAGTCTCCCACCAGATGGTCACCCTTGATGTCGGTGCTCTCCGGAGTCGCCCCGTTGCCACGCATAAGCCACGCATACATCGACTTGCAGATATGTATGCCGCGGTCGTTCACCAGGTTCACCTTGACCACCTTGTCTCCGGCAGCCTCCTTGAGACGGGACACCGACCATCCCAGCAAATTGTTGCGGATGTGCCCCAGGTGCAGCGGCTTGTTTGTGTTAGGAGACGAGAATTCTATCATAACCGTGCGACCGGTGCTTTCAGCCTGGCCGTAATCGGGAGCAGAGGCTATCTCACCAAACACATCGCACCAGTATGCAGGGGATATCTTGATATTGAGGAAACCTTTCACCACGTTATAACTCTCAACCTGGGGCAGGTTTGCCTTGAGATACGCGCCTATTTCATCTGCTGTGGCCTCGGGGCTCTTGCGGCTGATGCGCAGCAGCGGGAAGGTCACCAGAGTCACATCCCCCTCAAACTCCTTTCTGGTCGCGGATACCTGCACTGCACCTTCAGGGGCCTGGGCTCCATATAAAGATTTTATCGCATTTGCGATTTGCCCTGCAATAAAGTTGTCGAGATTCATACGCTTATGTTTCGCATTATCGTTCTTATAAACCCTTATACTTGTCAAAGTACTTATTCATAGCCTTTTTGGCTCGTGGTGCCAGAGCGAAGAGGGCAATCATATTTGGGAAAGCCATCAGCGCAAATGTCAGGTCCACAAAGCCGACAACAGCACGCAGCGGCACCACCGCCGCGACAATTATCATGCAAAGATAAAAATAGATGTAATATTTCCCTTTTTTGACGCCGAACAGATAGCTGGCGCACTTGGTTCCATAGTACGAATATGAAAACATCGTGGAGAAAGCAAAGATGAGCAGGATAGCCAGCAGCAGGTAACGTCCCACAACCGGCACAGAGACGGCGAACGAGTTCAGGGCCAGTTGCAGCCCCTGCATAGAACTCATACCGGCCTGCGGAAGCACATCTTTCTGAATCAGTATTGCCAGGGCGGTCAGCGTACACACGAGACCGGAATCTATCGAAGGGCCGAGCATCGCCACCAAACCCTCGCGCACCGGCTCACTGTTTTTGGAGGCGCCGTGAACCATAGATGCGGTACCTACGCCCGCCTCATTGACAAACACCGCACGCCGTACGCCCGTGAGGGCGACCGTTATCACGCTGGCGATGCCGCCGCCAAGCGCTGCCCGGGGGGTGAATGCACCCACAAAGATCTCCCGGAAGACACCCGGTATAGAGCCCAGATGCGTAGCGAGTATGTAGAACACCAGCAGGAAATACGCTCCCACCATAAACGGGGTCAGGCGCGAAGCCACCTTGCCGATGCGTTTGATGCCACCCAGGGCGACCACCGCCACCAGCGCGGCTATTATCAAACCCGTTATTAAACGTGTAGTGACGGTTATTTTCTCTGGTGCGATAAAAGTGGTTGTCAGGGCCTCGGTAATCTGGTTGGACTGCATTGTGCAAAGAGTACCGAAGAGCCCGGATACGGCAAAGAAGACCGCCAGCGGCTTCCATTTTGCACCCAGCCCCTGTGTAATGACATACATCGGGCCGCCTTGCACCACTCCGTCCGAATCCCTCCCCTTATACATCACCGCCAGCGTCCCTTCAAAGAACTTGGTTGCCATACCCAGCAGTGCGCTGACCCACATCCAGAAGATGGTGCCTGCACCGCCGATGGAGATGGCGATGGCGACGCCCGCGATGTTGCCCATACCGACCGTTGCGGCAATAGCGGTAGAAAGGGCCTCGAAAGAGCTGATCTGGCCCGCTGAGGCTGAGTCCTTCACCCGCAGCGCCTGCACCGCCTTACCAAAATGGCGCAGGGGGGCGAAACCGCTGTAGAACAGGAAGAAGAGCCCGCCTCCAACCAGCAGTATAAAAAAGGGATAGCCGCAAACAGCATCGCTGATTACGACTATGGTGTCCCCCAGTTTTTCCCAGAAATCCATCTGCTATTTCAGGCCACGGTCCTCCAGGAAAGGTCCGACCTCGGGCATACGGCCGCGGAAATCAAGATAAAGATCCATCGCGTCTTTCTCATCGACCTTTGAGAGAATCTTGTATCGATAGTCATTCGCAACCTTCTGGTTAAAGATGTCACCTGTCTCCTTGAATGCGCGATAAGCGTCGCAGTCCAGCACGTTGGCCCAGAGATAGCTGTAGTAGCCGACGTCATAGCCGTGTGAGAAAATATGCAGGAAGTAGGGCGTACGGTAACGCGGCAATATCTCGGGAATAAGGCCGCGGTCGTTCATACATTTGGCCTCGTAGGCGAGCAGGTCAAAGTTATCCGGCATCTCTTTCATAGAGTACATATCCATATCAAGCAGCATAGCAGCCACAAGCTCTGTCTCGGCAAAGCCGACGCCATAATGGCTGCACTCCTTGATCTTGTCCACAAGTTCCATAGGGATAACCTCGCCGGTGACATAGTGCTTTGCATATACGTTCAGGACCTCCGGTTCAAACGCCCAGTGCTCATTGAGCTGTGAGGGGAGTTCTACAAAGTCGCGTACAAAATTGCCAAGCCCCTCGTAGCGGACATCGCTCAAAAGCCCTGCAATCGCGTGGCCGAACTCGTGGAAGAAGGTCTCTGTCTCATCCACATTGAGCAGGGAAGGCTTATCTGCAGAGGGACGGGTAAAGTTGCCCACGATTGACATAACGGCGGTTACATTGTTGCCGTCAGCATCCACGTGGTGCTCGCGATAGCCGGTGCACCAGGCGCCACCGCTCTTTTCACCCGGACGGGCAAACATATCGATGTAAAGGATTCCGCGGCTGCTCCCATCCTTGTCAATGCACTCGAACGCTTCGGCATCGGGATGCGGCAGGGGAATATTATCGACCTTGTTGAAAGTCACCCCGAAGAGTTTGTTTGCGACATAGAAGATTCCGTCGCGGACATTGTCGTACTGAAGATACTCCATCACCGCACCTTCGTCAAAAGAGAACTTTGCCGTGCGGGCCTTGTCGGCATAATAGCGCCAGTCTGCGGGGAGGATGGTGGTGATGCCATCCGCTGCGGCCATCTCCCTGATGTCGGCCAGTTCGCTGCGGGCAGCAGCAAGTGAGGGCGTCCAGACCTCGTTGAGAAGCTTGTAAACAGCATCGGCATTTTTCGCCATCTTACGCTCCAGCTGGAAGTCGGCAAATGTATCAAAGCCCATCAGCTTGGCCTTCTGCATCTTGAGCGAAATAATCTCAGTGACGATATCCTTGTTGTCACATTCGTTATTGTTGTTGCAACGGTTGCTGTAAGCGTCCAGCACTTTGATGCGCAGTTCGCGGTTCGCAGCCGTCTGAAGGAAAGGCATCACGCTTGGGTTGTCCAGCCCCACTACCCACTTGCCCTCCAGGCCGGCATCGGCGGCACGCTGAGCCGCATCGGCGATGAAATCTTTGGAGAGACCTTCCAGATCCTCCTCGTCGCTGATTGTCAGTGTCCACGCCGCAGTCTCGTTAAGCAGGTTCTGTGAGAAGCGTGTCTGGAGCGAATCTATCTTTGCGTTTATAGACTTCAAGGCAACCTTATCCTCTGCGTTGAGGTTGCTCCCGTTACGCTCAAAAGACTTGTATGTCTCTGTAAGCAGACGCATCTGATCGGGTTCCAGGTTCAGACTTTCACGTTTGTCATAAACCGCCTTGATGCGCTCGAACAACTTTTCTGAGAGCATTATGTTGCTGAAATGCGCGCTGGTTATCGGGGTCATCTCGTTAGCTATTGCACGGGTCTGCTCCGTGGAGGCTATGGACTCGTTGTTTTCAAATGCCAGCAAGACCCTGCCCAGCAATTCGCCGCTGCGGTCAAAGGCAACTATCGTATTCTCGAAACCGGGTTCCTCCTTGCAGTTTAAAATATCGTCGATCTCCTTGTTATGCACCTCTATGGCTCTATTCAGGGCCGGCATATAGTGCTCTGCCTTGATCTCCTCGAACGGCGGTACTCCGTAGGGGGTGTCCCACTCTTTAAGTAAGGGATTCTTCTCTGCACAACTAACTGTGGTCATGGCGATTACCATCATTAAAAATAACTTTTTCATATCGTTTTGCTTAAATTCAACTAAAAAAGAGGGTCTCCGATACACGGCACCCCCTTTTCTTTGGCATTGGGAATTAACCCAGATAGCTCTGGAGCAATTTGCTTCTGGCACTGTTCCGCAACTTCCTGATTGCTTTCTCCTTTATTTGGCGGACCCTCTCGCGTGTGAGGTTGAATCTTTCGCCAATCTCTTCAAGGGTCATCTCCTGACAACCGATTCCGAAGAAATTCTTGACAATGTCGCGCTCGCGCTCTGTAAGCGTAGAGAGGGCGCGTTCAATCTCCTTGTTCAAAGACTCGTTTACCAGGCCATAGTCTGCGTTGGGGGAGTCGTTGTTGGGGAGCACATCCAGAAGACTGTTGTCCTCACCCTCTACAAACGGTGCATCCACTGAGACGTGGCGGCCCGACACCCTTAAGGTGTCACTGATCTTTTCACGCGGTACGTCAAGCATCTCGGCCAACTCCTCAGGTGACGGCATACGCTCGTGTTCCTGCTCAAACTTGCTCAGAGCCTTGTTGATTTTGTTCAGCGATCCCACCTGGTTAAGCGGAAGGCGCACGATTCTTGACTGTTCTGCCAAAGCTTGCAAAATGGACTGGCGGATCCACCAAACAGCATAGGAGATGAATTTGAAGCCCCTGGTCTCATCAAATTTTTCCGCAGCCTTGATAAGGCCCAGATTACCTTCATTGATAAGGTCGGGAAGACTCAAACCCTGATTCTGATACTGTTTGGCAACCGAAACCACGAAACGGAGATTGGCCCGCGTCAATTTTTCGAGAGCCTCCTGGTCCCCCTTCTTGATTCGCTGGGCCAGCTCCACCTCCTCTTCTACCGAGATAAGTTCCTCTCTGCCGATTTCCTGCAAATACTTGTCGAGAGATGCACTCTCACGATTTGTAATTGACTTTGTAATCTTTAGCTGTCTCATCTATATTTAAAAATGAGTATAAGAGTCACAAAGATAATATCTTTTTTAAAGATTCAAAATCATTTCTTTAACAGCACCTTCCCGCTCGATTGTGAGTACAATTTTTTCCCCGGGACGATACTTGTTCATCTGCACCTGGAGGTCGGCGGCGCCGCCGATCTTTGCAAAGTTTATCTCACGCAGGATATCCCCCTTGCGGATGCCGGCAGCCTCGGCCACGCTCCCCTCTTTCACACTCTCCACAACCACTTCGGATTCAGTTTCACGCATTGATATACCCAGCACTGCCCGCTGGACCTGCCCGTAATTGATGAAGTCATCCGTTACCTTGCGGACAATATTCACCGGTACGGCGAAAGAATAGCCGGCATAAGACCCGGTCAGAGAGATTATCGACGTGTTGATACCCACCAGCTGACCCGCAATGTTCACGAGCGCGCCGCCGCTGTTTCCGGGGTTCACGGCTGCATCGGTCTGGATAAACGACTCCACGCGATACTGGCCGTCGTAATTGGGGAACGAACGTCCCTTTGCGCTCACAATGCCGGCGGTAATGGTAGAACGGAGGTCATACGGACTGCCGATTGCCAGCACCCACTCCCCCAGCCTCAGGCTGTCGGAATCGCCCATCTCCAGAGCCTCGCAGTCGCGCTTGTCTATCTTTATCAGAGCCAGGTCAGTGGCCGGGTCGGCACCCACCAGGGTGGCCGTATAGACGGTGTTGTCATAGAGGGTTACTTCAAACT
>CAMKTW010000083.1 GCA_946415795.1 uncultured Bacteroidales bacterium | reverse complement strand
GCACCTCTCTACCAGCCGCTCCCTGTCCACGACGGTATAACAACCTTGTTTCAAATACCTGTCGTCCCCTGCAAGCAGGTCAGCAGCGGCATAGTTCGTGGGCCACAACCTGAACGAAGAGGTGAGCTTTTCGTCCAAAATCTCAGACAATATACGGAATTTTTCGTTATGTTGAGCACCGTCGGCAACAGAAAGTTCCTCCCTGGTGAGAGGTTTGCAGAAGTCGACGTGGATCCTTCCCTTATGCTGGACAAACCCCTGTACCATACTGTTGACATCCTCGCCAGGCTGCTTGTGATAGTATCCGTGGCGCATCCTGCTCATTGTCTCAAGCACCTTCAGCGCCCCGCACGTCTCATATTCATAGGAGATAGTGACCGGCATTATGTGCAACTCGGCAAAATTCTCTGCGAAAGAGCCGCATCCGCTCATATCAAGCATCTTAAGCAGCCCCTGTTCGGTGCGGTCGTAACCGTCTTTTGTGCGCCCGCCGCGGTGCGCTATCCATACCGAACGGTCACCGCTGGTCACCTTTTCCCTGATGTATGCAGAGAGCACCTTGGAGGTGGTATATACTATACGCGGATTGTCGCTGCGCACCACCTTTATCATCCTGTTGGAGCGCATCGCATCCTCAATGTCGCGACTTGCCAGCAGATTGTCCCCGGCAGCAATCTCCGTCTTTGGCAAATTGTTCAGGTGGAGGGTATATTCCACCAGGGCCGGGTCCAGCACAATATCGCGATGAGTAGAGAGAAGGACAAACCGGCCGACTGAACCGTCGCTTTCAAAGAAGTTCTCTATTCCACTGTAACTAAGGGTACTGTGAGTCAACTCCAGATCCATCCTCAAGGCCTCTGCAATCACCTTGACCTGGAAATCCTCCACCGTGCGGCAACTGCGGATGATACCCGGCAGATAATCCGGATCCTTGTCGGGATAGAGCACCCTGGCCGCAGAAGCCACAAGGGGACTCTCCGCCAGAAGCGGCATCACCGCGGCAGCTTCTGCATCGGTATAAGGTCTTATATTTTTATATAAATCTTCCATTCTATCCTACTCTTTTCTAAATGCAAGGTCAGACAACGTTGCAACCAGGAACGCCGCAGCGAGTGCAGCGCCGGCAATGAGGGGCAGCGAAGCCATCTGGGGCACGATCACCCCGTCAACTAAAATAAAGACAAAATAAGCGGCGATAACTACAGCTGCCAAGGCATACCAGAATCGCCACCTGATTATCCCTGTCAGCAGCTGGGCTACTGCCACCACTGCTACCGGGAACATAATCAGGTCAAAACGCCAGCCAAAAGCCAGCGCCACGGCGGCTGCAAAAAAGAGAGCGACGCCGATACCGTACATCCACCCTTTCGCGTGCCGCACAGCAGCGGTGTTTCCTGCGCTGGAACGGAGAGAATTGGCGGTAGCCAGTCTCAGGGCGCGTTTTTCACCAAATATATAAATCAAAACTGCAGACACGGCAGACACCAGCGTCAAACCATAAAAAGCCACGTTGACCCAGTTGCCGGCAAGAGGCAGCAACGACAGCAGGAAACCTGCCAGAACGGCAACTGCCACAGCCACTATCGACTTGCAGATATAGCTCAGGATCTGGCGGGACAACATCTTTCCGCGTATCACGGCAAAACAAATCTCAACACACAGAAGAGCCAGGGCCACACTGCAGAGCAGTATCGCAAGCCCTCTGTCTGTCGCAAGTCTGTCAAGAAAACCCAGCATACACCAATTTTTACAAATATCCGAAAAAATACCGCAAATACAATACCTAACGACGCTTCAAAAGAGAAGAGTCGCCATAACTCAAAAACCGGAAGCCGTTATCCATCGCAAACCGGTACATATCCCGCCACTGGTCACCGATAAACGCCGCAATCAGCAGCAGCAGCGTACTTTTGGGCTGGTGAAAATTAGTGACAAGATAGTCCGCAATACGATATCGGAAACCAGGTACAATAATTAATCTTGTCCTTGCGGTCAGCTTATCAAGATTATTATCAATCATATATTTAACGAGAGAAGAGAGCGATTCTTTCGTAGAGATCCGATACCCTTGTTCGCGGTATGGTTCCCACTGTTCCACCACTCCCGGAGCCCCTTTCTCTATGCAGTGTACACCCAGATAGTAAAGCGATTCCAGGGTGCGGGTCGATGTTGTTCCCACGGCAATGACCCGCCCTCCGCCTACATATCCCAGGAGCTTTTCCAGGAATGCCAGCGTCACCACAAACGGCTCGCTGTGCATATTGTGTTCCGCCACCTTGTCGCTCTTCACCGGGAGGAATGTACCCGCCCCCACGTGCAGCGTAACATAATCTGTATCTATGCCGCGGCTCCTTACCGACTCCATAACCCTGTCGGTAAAGTGCAGACCGGCCGTAGGAGCCGCCACGGAGCCTTCCCAACGGGCATAGGTAGTTTGATAGCGGGTATAATCCATATCTTCGGTTGCACGGTTCAGATAAGGAGGGATGGGCATATTGCCGCACATCTCCATTACTCTTGAGAAAGACTCACCCCCATTCCAATTGAATTCCACTATGCAAGTGTTGTCTGTACGTTCCACCAGGGTCGCGGTCAGATCCAGCGCCTCGAGAGACGCCTTACGGGAGGCGTCACATTGGTCTGTCAGAAGCCTTACGCGGTCTTTGAAGCGCTTAAGATTGCCCACCATACACTTAAAGCGACAACTTGAAGTAGAAGCAAAACAAATCTGATAGTCAGATGGTTCATAAGGCTCAAGACAAAAAATTTCAATTAAGGAGCCAGTCTCTCGACGAAAAAAAAGACGGGCCGGAATCACCTTGGTCTGATTAAACACCATAAGGCCGCCTTCCGGCAAAAACCGATGGATATCCCTGAAACTTTCCTTAGAATAACCGCCACCGAGATTCACCAGGAGACTGGAGTCATCGCGATTTGGCAATGGATACTTTGCGATACGTTCCTCCGGCAGGGAATAGTCGTAGTCATTAATATCAATATCTACGGTCATCATCTCAATTTTAGGCAAAGATAAAAAATGTGCAGGATTTGCGCCTAATTAGCTATTTAAAGCATTGCTTTAGATGCAGTAAAGTTGAAACGTGTAAACCGCAGATGACATTTTGACAATAATCCGTCGCGACAGGCGTATTTACAAAAATAAACACGGGTATAAGCATCAATAATTGCTTTATGTCTTATAACTTATTGTTATGCAAAAGTATTGTAAATATTATATGGCTCTATCCCAGTGATTTAGTTATTGTAGCTAAATCTTAAAGAGAGGTAAAATTATCAACATTTGTAATAAATTGGATAAATTTACGCCTGGAGGCCGGTAATTAGTATGTTTATACATAATTATATCTATAATAATCAGTAGATTGGAAAAATCAACTCATTTTACACATCAATAAAAACCGGCCTGATTTGTCCAATGTAACAATCCTATTATTGCATTACATTTGTAATTTACAATTGTATCCATACAAAACCTATTTGTCCGTTCAAAAATGTTTACTACATTTGTATCTGACGGTTTACAAAAGTTATATGGAAGAACGACTCAAACTTTTCCTTGCAATGGAGGGCCTCTCTCCGAGTCAATTTGCAGACAAACTCGGTGTCCAGCGTTCCGGCGTATCCCACCTCCTCTCCGGTCGCAACAAACCCAGCTTCGAATTCATCAGCAGGATGCTGGTGACTTTTCCCAAGATCAATCCCGACTGGCTCATCACCGGGAACGGCAAAGCGTACCGCGACTTCCCCACCCAGATTGCAGAGAGCGACTCACCCACTTATCAGCAGGCAGAGGCAAATCCCGGAAATGCATTTGATGCACAACTTGAAGATGATTCTATAACAGGCAATGAACCAGAGCTTTTCTCTGGCAAAGACCTTTCAAAATCTGACCACCGTCAGTTTACTGATACCCCGGTAACACCTTCTCAAACTGCCCTGGCTGCGCAGGATCCCCCTGCCCCCGCGCAACCGGAAGTAATCAGACAATCTTCTGTACCCCAGCAGGTTAACGCACCTCAACCGCAAAAATATCCCTCTGAGAATCGCTTAAAACACCCTGCGTCGGCCGGTCGTCCGGCAAAACAGATTGCTCAAATCACCATTTTGTACACTGACGGCACCTACGAAGTGAGATAGCAGATTTTTTATTATTTTTGTACGATATGTACAAAATGCTGATCAGACCTCTGCTGTTTCTCTTACCGGCAGAAAAGGCCCACAACATAACTATGGGTGCCTTGAAAGTTCTCCGGTACATCCCCGGGGCACGCGCCTTTACGCGTATGTGCTTCTGCCGGCGGAGCAAATCCCTTGAGACTGAGCTGTTTGGTATCAAGTTCCCTAATCCGGTGGGGATCGCTGCCGGACTGGATAAGAACGGCGAGTTTTACAACGACCTGGCCAATTTTGGCTTTGGCTTCATAGAGATAGGTGCCCTCACCCCGGAGCCACAGCCGGGCAACCCATCGCCAAGACTCTTCCGCCTGCCCAAAGACCAGGCCCTGATAAACCGGATGGGCATAAACAACAAGGGGGCCAGATCGGCGCTCAAACAGCTCCGGTCCACCCCGCCCAGGATTATTGTGGCGGCCAACATTTCCAAAAACAGCACCACGCCTAACGATCTCTCATACAAGGACTACTGCCGCTCGCTGGCCCTGATGTACGATTTTGTGGATTTCTTTGTGCTGAATGTATCCTGTCCGAACGTCAAAGACCTGCAACAGCTCCAGGGAGACCATATGCTCAGCCAGGTGATTGAGTCGGTGATGGAGGTCCGCCGCTATAACGAAACCTCCCGCCCCATCCTTCTCAAGATATCTCCCGACCTGGAACACAGTCAGTTAGATGAGATTATACATCTCTGCCTGATAAATGGCATAGACGGCATCGTGGCCACCAACACCACCCGCAGCCGCGATAATCTCAAATCTCCCGGGAAAACTGTCGATGCCATCGGCGAAGGCGGCCTGAGCGGCGCCCCGCTGTTTGAGAAAGCGCTCGCAACCGTGAAGTATATCCGCGAAAAGAGCAACGGCCTGCTCCCAGTAATCGCCTCCGGCGGGATAATGACTCCCGCCCAAGCCGGTATGATGCTGGACGCAGGCGCCTCATTGGTAGAAGTTTACACCGGCTTTATATACAACGGCCCCGCATTCGCCAGGCGGATAATACGCTACCTCAAAAAGCGGGAACGCCTTAGAAGGATCAAAAGTCCTCAAACAGTTAAAGCTTTAATGCAATCAAGCGAATGAAAACAGCATCTGTCTGCGCCATAGGCGATGAAATCCTGATCGGTCAGATTATTGACACAAACTCGTCGCACATATCCCGCGCGCTGGGCGCCATCGGGGTGCGAGTGAAGCAGATATCGTCTATCGGCGACGACCGCGCAACAATAATGACCCATATAGACAACCTTGTGAGGAATAACGATATAGTTATCGTCACCGGAGGTCTTGGTCCAACTAAAGATGACATCACAAAAGATGCTCTGGCCGCACTCTCCGGCGCCAAAGGTTATTACCGGAGCGACGCCCAGATGCAGGTGATAGAGAGCATCCTCAGCCGCCGGGGCATAGCAATGCTGGAGACCAACCGCGCCCAGGCCGACGTCCCCGACACCGCCCGCGTGATTGTGAACAAGCTGGGCACCGCCCCAATAATGGAGTTCTTCTTTGAAGAAGGTGGCAAATATGGCCACCAGAGGCTGCTCTACTCTATGCCTGGCGTACCTTACGAAACCATCGCCGCCCTGCCCGACGTTATGGAGGCCATCCAGAGTCACTTTGAGATGGACGCCATTCTCCACCGCACCGTCTGCACATTTGGCCTGGCGGAATCGGTGCTTGCAAAGACAATTGAGGCTTGGGAAACGGCTCTGCCTGAATATCTGCACCTTGCATACCTGCCCAACGCCATATACGGCGTGCGGCTACGCCTGTCGCTCTACGGCGCCGGCACCCCCGGCCGCAAGGAAGCGATGGATGCTGCAATCAGCGAACTCTACACATTGCTGGACAATTATATATATGGTGAGGGTGAAGACACCTTGCAGACGGTTATTCCCCACCTGCTCCAGGCACCCCCCGCTGCGGCATATCAGGAGACCATATCGGTGGCGGAGTCGTGTACCGGCGGACTGGTGTCCAACCTGATCACCAGCGTGCCGGGCAGCAGCGATTATTATAAGGGCAGCGTCACCAGTTACGCCAACGAGGTCAAAATGAACCTTCTGAACGTTCCGGAGGAGATTCTTGAGAAATACGGAGCGGTGAGCAAAGAGTGCGCAGAGGCAATGGCCCGCGGCGTGGCGACTCTGCTGGACACCGACTGGAGCGTCGCCACCACCGGCATCGCCGGCCCCGGCGGAGGGAGCGAAGCCAAGCCGGTCGGCACCTGCTGGATAGCTGCGGCGCACCGCAACCCGTTCACCGGCACCACCGAGGTGGTCTCCCGTATGGTCAGAAGCGCCTCCGCCAGCAGGGAGGTCAATATGCAGCGCTTTGCCTCCAACGCCCTCAACCTGCTGCGGCTTATGATGCAACAGAAATTATTATAAATAAATATATATGTATATGAAAAAAACATTGGCACTCCTCGGCTGCGCCTTTCTGGCATCGATTGCCCTTCAGGCTCAATCCAGGCCGGAATTAAAGACCAAAGAATACACCTTCACCACAGTGAAGGAGATTCCCGTGACTTCAGTAAAGAACCAGGCCAGCAGCGGCACCTGCTGGTGCTACTCCACACTATCATTTATCGAATCTGAGATTATACGTATGGGCGGCCCCGAGACCGACCTGTCTGAGATGTTTGTGGTCAGCAAGGCATACGCAGATAAAGCGGAGAAGTTTGTACGCCTGAACGGCGTCCTTAACTTTGCCCAGGGCAGCTCCAGTGAAGATGTGTTCCACATCTGGCAGGACTATGGCATTGTGCCGCAGGAGGTTATGGACGGGCTCAACTATGGCGAGAAACTAAACCGCCACAGCGAGATGGAGACCGGTATGAAAGGCTTCCTCAACGCCATTGTAAAGAATCCCAACAAAAAACTCTCCACCGCGTGGAAACGCGCCCTGCAGGGTATTCTGGATGCATATCTCGGCCCCTGTCCTGAAGAGTTTGAATATAACGGCAAGAAATACACCCCCAAGAGCTATGCAGCCTCCCTCGGCATCAAGCCGGAAGACTATGTCTCCATCACCTCCTTTACCCACCACCCCTTCTATACCCGGTTCGTGCTGGAAGTAGGGGACAACTGGCGCTGGGACTACAGCTACAACATCCCCCTGGACGATATGATGGCTGTTATCTACAACGCAATTGACAAGGGATACACAGTGGCCTGGGGCACTGACGTGAGCGAGCAGGGCTTCACCCGCAGCGGCATCGCCGTCAATCCCGACCTCTCTAAGGTAGAAGAGGCCGGAAGCGACCAGGAGCGCTGGGTAGGCGTGTCTGCAGAGGATAAGGCAATGCAGCTGGAGCAGATGAAAGCCGAAGCACCCGA
>CAMKTW010000082.1 GCA_946415795.1 uncultured Bacteroidales bacterium | reverse complement strand
GGCTTTGCAGTAAAGAAAGAGAATGACCGCATTTACGAGCGCTTCCGCGCCGCCTGCGACAAGTTCTTCACCGCCAAGAAGCAGTTCCATTCAGATTTCAAGAATCAGCTTGCTGCAAATCTCGCAAAGAAAGAGGAGTTGTGCGAAAAGGCAGAAGCTTTGAAAGACAGCGAAGATTGGAAGAAGACTTCCGACATCCTCATCAATCTCCAGAAGCAGTGGAAAGAGATTGGGCCGGTTCCCAAAAAGAAATCTGACCAGGTCTGGGCCCGCTTCCGTGCTGCCTGCGACGCTTTCTTTGAGCGTAAGGACAAGCAGGGTGGCGGCAAGGGTGCCAATTTTGCAGAAAACCTCGCAGCCAAGAAGGAACTTATCGCAGCCATCGGCGCCTATGAGCTTTCGGATGACCGTGATGCAAACCTGCAGGCGATGCGTGATTTCCAGGCAAAGTGGCGTGAGATAGGTTTCATCCCCTTCAAGGAGAAAGATAAGGTGCAGAACGCTTACCGTGAGGCCATCAACGCCAAGTTTGGCGACCTGGCGGCAGAGGACCGTCCGATGCGTCGTGGCCGCGACCAGGAGCGTCGCAGCTTTGCTCAGCGCCCGCTGACAGAGAAAGACCGTCTGATTCAGGAGTTTGTAAAGCTTGAGCAGGATATAGCTACCTGGGAGAACAACATAGGCTTCTTTGAGAAATCCAAGAACGCAGAGGCACTGATAGGCGATTTCCGCACCAAGATAGAGCAGGCGAAGAGCGATCTGGCCGCTTTGGAGGCAAAGATCAAGGAGATGAACAAGGCAGAGGAATCGGAGAGCTAAACAGATGAACAAAAATAGTCTAATAGGATTTGCGCTGATCGGCGTAGTGTTGCTGCTGTTCAGCTGGTACAATACAAAACAATTCGAAAAACAGAGAAGGGCCCAGTTCGTGGCCGATTCCATCGCGAGGGTAGAGGCTCTGGCCGCGCACGAGGCAGACTCTCTTGCCGAGTCGCATACCCAGTGGATGGCCGACACCACAGGCGAGGTTTACACTGCATCTGAAGAGATGCTGTATAAGACGCAGAGTCTCAATGAGATGGCTTATAGTGGCGAAGAAGAGACAGTCTATCTTGAGAATTCTAACGTAAAGGTGGGGTTCACAACCCACGGAGGCCAGATATCAGAAGTGCTGATAAAGAAGTATTTCAAATACGACAGCACCGCCCTCTACCTGATGCCTCGCGGCTCCAGCAGTTTTGATGTGGAGCTTGATGCCGGGCAGTATATCAATACCTCCGATTTCAATTATGAAATAGTCCAGCAGGGAGATAATAATGTCACTATGCGCCTGTATGTAGATGAGGGGGCATATATAGAACATATCTATACCTTGATGGACAACAGCTACGATGTCGGGCTTGATATGCATTTCGTAGGGATGGAGGGGATAATCCCCCGTTCGTCTTCGCAGTGCAAGTTGTCCTGGACTATGGATATGCCGCGACTGGAGAAAGGTTATACCAATGAGAAAAACTACTCTGCAGTGGCATTCCGTTACAGTGGTTCAGACAAAATCAAGCAGATACAGCTGCGCAAAGATTCCGGTCGCGAGTCTCTTGCCGGCAGCGTGTCGTGGGTTGCGTTCAAACAGCAGTTTTTCTCTGCAATTCTGTATGCCAGCGACGGCATAGCAGGCGGTGACGTGGCTGTGAAGGCCTATCCGGAGAGTGACCCGGAGAAGCGCCTTTTCGCAGCCGGGGCGCAGCTTGCCGTGGATTACGGTGCAAAGGGGGCCGATTTCACCCGCAGTTTTGAGTTCAACTTCACCCCTAACCACTATCCGCTCCTTAAGGGATACGACCGTAGCTATGACAAGCTTCTGCCTCTGGGCGGCTGGCTGGTCGGTTCAATATGCAAGTATGTCATCATACCTGTGTTCAACTGGCTGAGCAAGTATTTCAACAGCTACGGACTCATAATCCTGCTGCTCACCATACTCATCAAACTGGTCATCTCGCCCTTCACCATCAAGTCTTACGAGTCCACCGCAAAGATGAAGGTCTTGCAGCCGGAGATTCAGAAGATAAACGAGAAGTATCCGAAGGAGGCCGATGCTATGAAGAAGCAGCAGGCCACTATGGACCTTTACAAGAAGAGCGGCGTAAGTATGTTTGGCGGATGCCTGCCGGTATTGCTGCAGTTCCCCATACTGTATGCGATGTTCCGGTTCTTCCCGTCGAGTTTTGAACTTCGTCAGCAGAGTTTTCTCTGGGCTCACGACCTCAGTACATACGATTCCATTCTGGACTTCGGGTTCAACATCCCGATGTACGGCAATCATATCTCGCTGTTTGCATTACTGATGGGCGTCTCTATGTTTGTGTACGGCAAGATGACTGCGGGAGCGACTGCTGCTCAGAATCAGCAGATGCCCGGTATGCAGTTTATGACCGTCTGGATGATGCCTATCTTTATGGTACTCCTCTGTAACAACTTCTCGGCAGGTCTTAACTATTACTATTTCTTATCTAACTTGATTACTATCGGTCAGAACTTCGTAATCCGCAAGTGGGTAGTCAGTGAAGATAAGCTCAAGGCTCAGATTGCCCGCAAGACTGCAGAGGCAAAGACCCCCAAAAAGTCAAAGTTCGCACAGCGGCTGGAGGAGGCATACAAGATGCAGCAGCAACAACAAAAGCGCAGGTAATGGGCGTAGCCGGAAATCTGATTGCACTTAAGAAGGAAATACCGTCATCAGTTGCTCTGGTGGCGGTTTCCAAGTTTAAGCCGGTGGAGGATATTCTGGCGGCATATCAGGCAGGACAGCGCCGCTTCGGCGAGAACCGCCCCCTGGAAATGGAGTCCAAGGCCAAGGCTTTGCCTGCCGACATCGAATGGCATTTCATAGGCCATCTCCAGACAAATAAGATAAAGAATGTGATTCCGTACGCTGCGCTCATAGAGTCGGTGGATTCGGAGCACCTGCTATCGGCCATAGACAGGGCTGCAGGGGCTGCCGGCAGGGTGGTGGACTGCCTGCTGGAGGTGCACGTGGCTGCGGAAGAGAGCAAAACGGGATTCAGCCCGGATGAAGCCGTCGATGTGGCGGCTAATGCCTCCGACTATAAGAATGTCCGCATCCGCGGCATTATGGCGATGGCCACAAATACCGACGACGAGGCACGTATCCGCGCCGATTTCCGTGCCGCGCACGACGTGCTTCTGCGCACCGGCCTTTCAGAACTCTCAATGGGTATGAGCGGCGACTGGCGCATCGCCGTCGAAGAAGGCGCCACAATTATCCGCATCGGCAGCGCCATCTTTGGCTCCCGCTAAGAGGATATTCGAATTAATAGGATTTTAGACTGCAGGTTTGCTGTGCTCGTACAGGAATTCGGGGGCCAGTCCAATCTCGTTATTCCAGTCTACAGTCCAACCGTCCAGGGTGTAATTCTTGAAATAATCCATATCCTGGAGCTTGGTTAAGATGCCTTTGTCAAAGTAAAGTGAAAAGTCGAACACACGCACCTCTCCTGTGTTGAAGGAGAGCTTCAGTACATAATCGGATAGGTACTCCGCATTTGTTATATGTAGCAAGTCAGGGTGCATCCTCTAATCCAATGGTTTTATCTTCACCAAAGGTAAAAAAGATTCCCCTCTCTCCCAATTTTTCAGCAATTCATCCCGATGCTGGTCAAGCCATTCATACACCATATTAACAACTCTGCGGGGAAGTGAGCCTTTGATCGTCCCTGTCAGGATATCTATTGTGGCTTCATACCCTTGATACCTTACGTGAAAGTGAGGTGGGTTGTGGTCACTGAAAAACATCGAGATGACAATACCGTAAAACGAACTGATTTCTGGCATAATAATAAACTCCGTTATGCCGCCAAATATCGCGCTTAGGCCAGCCCTAAACGGAAATGCTCAGACTTTCTGCTGAAAAACTTACGTTTTCGAAAATGCCCATTTTTTAACTGGCAGAGAATATGTACATTATGCTTAAACTGCTATTCGCTGCCAATAGAGAAATAGACTATTATTGAAAACAAGATAAGCGTAACTTTTATGCACCAAGACTATTGACAAACGGGTTTTCGTGTGCTATATTTGCACCATCGAATTGTTCTCATATTGTTAGGGCAATCTAAACAGACATCTATCCTCGAAGTGGGTGTCTGTTTTTTATATCCCCTCGGTTTTTTATAAGTCTACGATTAGTTCCAGCCACTTGGCGTCTTCGGCGTCGAAGGTGGCGAGGTGGTCGCTGTCTATGTCCAGTACTGCGGTGACGTGGCGTGAGGAGTTGCCGGCGGAGTCGGATTCCTGACCCTGGCCGTCATCGGCAAATACCGGCACCACAATCTCGCTGCGGGAGGCGCTGCTGCAGGCGATGTGTCCGGGGAACTGCTCCACGTCGGGGACTACGATGGTGCGCTGTTCTTTCCAGGCGGTGCCGCAGACTCCGCGGCCGTAGCCTATGCGAAGGCAGGCGGGTGACCCCTGGAACGGTCCTAACACCAGCTGGCACTCTTCGGGAGTATCAGCGGTTGTATTCGGGCCGGCTTTGGGGACAACCCGGTAGAATCCTGTCCAGAAGAAGCCCATCCCTTCGTGGATAATGGCGGCAATCTCCGACATACGGGCTATTGGGTCGGCCTCGCCGGGGGAGGAAACGGTATCGTGCCCGCCGGAAGTGCCATCACCCAGATACAGCCGGACCTTTTCGAACACCTTCAAATAGGCGAAAGTCTTGAGCGACAGATGACAATAGCCTCCCGGATTCTTGTCAAGATATTTCTGATGATAATCTTCGGCGTCGTAGAAGCACCGTAGCGGCAGCAGCTCCGTAACAGGGGCGGCGCCAAGGCGTTCTGATTCCGCAGCGAAGGCGGCCTGCAGAACCGGCAGGTCTGTCTCCGAAGAGTAATATACCCCGGTGCGATAGCGGGTCCCGACATCTTCGCCCTGCCTGTTCAGCGACAACGGGTCGATAATCATAAAGAACAGACGGCAGAGCAAACCGGGACTGACCGCATCTGGATTATACTTCACAAGCACCGTTTCGGCAAAGCCGGTATTGTCGCGATAGACCTGCTCGTAAGTTGGATTGGCGATGTGCCCGTTGGCATAACCAGGGGTGGTGGAAACCACTCCGGTTATCCTCTTGAAAAAGTGCTCTACGCCCCAGAAGCACCCGCCGGCAAAATATATCTCTTTGAACCTCATAGCGCAAATATAGCGATAAATTGATTACATTTGTAAGTTATGCGGATAACGACGATAGCGGTGGCTTTGTGCCTTTGTTTGCAGCTCTACGGGCGGGATTTCCCCGCTGCCGGGGGACCGTTTGCCGAGGAGATGCTGACCCCGGAAATGCAGGCCGACACCGTGGCCGTTCAGGGTGCCCTTGCAGATACCGTGCAGCTCAGCGGAGCTTCGGTCACGGCGCAGGGGGCGGCACATCAGATCCGCCAGGGCGCTTTTGCTGCTACGGCGGTGGAAGTTGGTCGGCAGGTGGCTCTGCTGCAGTCGCTCTCGCAGGCGGTGTCGCGCACATCAGGCGTCCGTATCCGCACTCAGGGAGGTGTCGGCAGCGATTATGACCTAGCGCTAAACGGCCTCTCCGGCAATTCTGTCCGCTACTTCATAGACGGCATCGCACTGGAGGCAAAGGGTTCCGGAGTAAACCTCTCCAACCTGCCTCTCAACACCATAGACCACGTAGAGATTTACAAGGGGGTGATTCCCGCAACGCTGGGCAGCGACGCCCTTGGCGGCGCCATAAACATAGTGACCAACCGTCGCAGCCTCAACTACCTCGATTTCTCTTACGGCGCCGGTTCTTTCAATACCCACCGTGCAGATTTCAGCGCGCAGTACAAGACCCCTAAGGCGGGCATCATCATAAAGCCTTCATTCGGCCTGCAGTACTCCCGCAACAACTATCTTATGCGCGGGGTCAAGGTGCGCAACGAAGACCACAGCGCCTTCATCATCACCGACCTGCCGCGATTCCACGACGCCTACGGCTCGATGTTCGTGCAGTTGGAGGCGGGGGTGAGGGACCGTTCCTGGGCCGATGATTTCTTTGTCTCGGCATCGCTCTCGGTCACCGGCAAGCAGGTGCAGACAGGCGCTACCCAAAGCCACGTGGTGGGTATGGCCACCCGTAATTCACGGGCTCTGAACCTTACGGCCCGCTACGCCAAACGGTTTACCGACGCCTTCCAGCTGAGCGCCCTGGTCTCTCATACACGCGACCATTCGCAGACAATTGATACCACCCTGAGGCAATACTATTGGGACGGAACCTACATCGACGGGGCTTACAGCGAAATCCGCGGAAGGGGCAGGACCCTGCGCAACTACTTCAGGCCGCTCACCATAGCCAGGACCACCCTGGACTACAAGCTTGCCCAGGGACATTCGCTGACGCTGAACTATATGCTGAATGTGGTGGAGAACCGTCAGAGTGACGGATACGACAAGACCTTTGCACCGACCAACGATGTGATGGCCCGCAATATCATAGGCCTTGCATACAGCCAGTCTCTGTTGGACGGCCGCCTGGAGAATGTCTTTTTCCTGAAGGATTACCTGGACCGTCTGAAGGTAGGCCAGAGTGAAATGGCCTCCCAGACCGGTGCAGACAAGGTGGAGCCTGACGCTACGCGCAACTACCTCGGATATGGCGCAGGCGGCAGGTTACGGATTTCCGAACCCCTGCAGGTAAAGGTATCCTACGAGCACAGCGTCCGGCTGCCGGTGTCCCGCGAAATGCTGGGCAACGGCACTACCGTATATCCCAATCTCACTTTGAGGCCGGAGACAGGCAACAACTTCAATCTGGGCGCCTTCGGCACTTTAGACCTTGGCGACGGACACCTTATCAGCTACGAGGCCAACGGATTTGTCCGGCTGGTGGACAATTACATACAGGCGAACGTAATGGAGTCGGAAGGGATGATGCAATATACAAATGTCGCAGCTGTACACATCAAGGGTGTGGATGGGGAGATTCAGTATAACTGGGCGGGCAGGCTGTTTCTGACGGCAAATGCGAGCTATGATTCCAGCAGGGATATGCGGCAGTATACCCAGTCTGGTACCCCATCGGTGACCTACCTTAACCGCACGCCCAACCGCCCCTGGACCTTCTGCAATCTCTCTGCCGCATATACTTTCTATAACGTCGGATTTCCCGACGGGCGCCTGAGGATAGGGGCGAACTATCAGTGGGTGCACTGGTTCTACGTGACCTGGGCTGCGTACGGCTCGGCTGCCGGCAAACCCACAGTTCCGACCCAGCACCTCACCGATGCTGCGCTGCTCTATTCCTGGCACGGCGGGCGCTACAACATATCGCTGGAGTGTACCAACCTGTTTGATACCCTCGCATACGACAATTATATGCTGCAGAAGCCCGGCCGCGCATTCTTTCTCAAATTCAATTACTACCTGTGCAAGCGATGAAGCCCCAACTTGTCATAGGCGCACTCGCCTCAGGCAGCGGCAAGACCACCTTCACGGTGGGGTTGCTGCGGGCGCTGAAGCGCCGGGGATTTGGCGTACAGCCTTTCAAATGCGGTCCTGACT
>CAMKTW010000081.1 GCA_946415795.1 uncultured Bacteroidales bacterium | reverse complement strand
CCAACATCGCTGGTTCCAAGACCAACGGCGTCGATACCTACGCCGGTGAAGTGGTCGATGAGTGGATAGACCTCTATGAGGCTGCTGACTATATTACCTCATATGATGAACTTCTTGCCGCAATTGCTGAAGCTGATACCGAGAAGGAATATAAACTAGGGGCCAGCTTCACTATCGATACTGAAGTAACGATCCCTCAAGATTTTACGCTTGATCTAAATGGTTTCGTTCTTACGAATGCTGCAGAACTTTGCCGATTCTTAACCGTAACAAATGGTTCTACTCTCACCATAAACAACTCGAAAAATGGTGGTGGTATGGCAATTGCTTCAAGCAATATGAAGAGCTACGGATTCGTTAAGCTCGCCAATGATTCGTCAGAAAACAAACTCATTATTAACGGTGGCACATATACCGGAGCAATGCTCAACGGAGCAATGTTCAAATGCTTGAAGGCCGGTCAGGAGGTAGAACTCATTGGCGTTAATTGTATTGTTGAAAACGGTACGGGTGAGGGTTCTGGAAATAATCTTCACGGCATTGGTAAAGTGTTTGACAGCGGTGCGGGTTTCACCGGCCTGACTGTTAAGAACAGCCAGTTTGATTGCAATACAACGATAGCAACAAGTAATGTAGCACAAGTTGTACTTCAAACGGAATTAACCATTGTGGATTTCGAAAACGTGACGATTAATACCGTTAAATACGGTGGTTTCGCACCTTGTTATGGCTCTGTAAAGAACTGTACAGTGTCTTATCCTGACGGTCAGGCTCTTTCATGGGCGAACTCGGCGCTCGAACTGGCGCATGGAAATTATAATGACTCGTATTTCGGTCCCGTAAAGATAGAAAGCGGAGAATACGAAGGAAACTATGGTATTAATGTTCTGACTTCCGGCACTATTGCAGAAATCTCCGGCGGCTCATTCAGTGGATCCATTGCAGCACTGCATGTCTTCGGCAATTCTGGATATCCCGATAATCCTTTCGATATCACAATTACCGGCGGCGAATTCATCGGAGTGGGCAGCACACCCGTTGCTATCACTACATTGGCAAATCCCAATACTATAATCAAGATTTCCGATGGTAAGTTCTACGGGGCACTGAATATTGCAAGCGCTTCACAGCTTTCTATTAGCGGTGGTATCTTCAGTGTGGATCCGTCAGCTTATGTAGCAGAAGGGTACGGTGTGGTAGCCAATGATGACAGCGAGACAAAAGCCGAGTATCCTTATAAAGTTTTAGTGGGCGGTGAAGCCAAGATTGGTGGAGTAGTGTATCCTTCTCTCGTGGCTGCCTTAGCTGCTGCTAACGATGGCGAAACTGTCAATCTCCTTATGGATATCGACTTCTCTCAGGCATCCTACGCAGACTACAAGTGGGCTGGCAGCACCTATAACCCTCTCGAGATTACAGCCAACAACATTACTCTCGACCTGGGTGGCCACACCCTCTCCAATATGGGCAACTGTGCACTCGTAGCTGGTCACATCCTTGCTGCAGACGGACGGATTAGTAATTTCACTATCCAGAACGGTAGGCTCATGGCCGGCAAGACGAGCGGCGTTACCAACAGCTACGTCCTCGGCATTGCGGGCGTCACTGGAGCAAAAATCAAGAACATCACTACAAATGGTGGTATCAATGTTTACACCAACTCCACTGCCGAGATAGAGGATTGTACAATCAATGGTACCAAGTACTACAGCGTTTGCTCGCAGACTGGTTCCGAGGTTACAATCAAGAACTGCAGCGTGACCAAGAATACCGATTCTTCCGTAGCGACCAAGGCTATGTTCTGGATTGACAAAGCAGGCAAAGATTCTGATTGCGCGACCACCGAGAATCCAACCGGTGCTTATGGGGCTTCCTCCATTACCATCAAGAGCGGTTCCTACAATGTTGACGCGGAGAACGGCGGTATCTTATACCTTGCCAGCGGACTTAAGCCTACTTTGGAGGGCGGTCACTATTCTGTCAATCCCTACGACTGCGCAGACTTTCCTTACCAGGTTGCTGCCAATGGAGATTTCACCGACTATATAGTTTGGAATTATGCTTCTGACCTCCCTCAGGGTTACGTGTGGATTATGGACGAAGAAGGCGAGTTGTAATAAACATTCGATAATCTGAATTATTGAATTATAGAAAAACCCGGAGGGTGTCACCCTCCGGGTTTTTATTATCATGACTAATGAGCAATAGAGGGTATTAATCCTCGGTGTACGGATGCTTCTCGAACGCCTCGGCGGCCTGTTTCAAGGTCATAATTATGGGCAGGTGCTGGGGGCAGACGCTCTCGCACTGGCCGCACTCTATACACTCTGAGTGTTTGCCGTGGTTCTGGATATGGATGGAGAAGTACCAGTCGCTGTTCCAGCAGTTCCGGCTTGTCGTGGAAGGAGAGGCCCACGTGTCGTACCTTGCCCTCCACCTTGCACTGGGAATCGGCGAGGCTACACATTGCCCGATGACCATCATCCCCGAGATGTTCAACAAGACTGCCATCAGCCTGGACAAGATTCCCCCGCGCCGCGTAGCTATCGAGGGCGGTATCGCGCAGAACTACTACAACCACATCTGCCACTACATCACTCCCGCCGATTACGAGGCAGCCAAGAAGTTTGTCCCTAACCCTGAGGAGTACGATTTCAAGAAGATACTGAACTGGTAACCTGTCGGTTACAGAATGATAGATGGGCAAGGTCGTCTGAAATGTCTGACACCTTGTCCATTTTTTTTAAAAGAATTCCAACCTTTGGGCAGTGTTTCCCGTCTAATAAGCGGTAAACAAATTAAAGATAGTAGTTATGGAGTATCTGGATTCCGTTTTAGTTCCGATTTTTGTATGCGTAATATTGCCTGTGGCAATAGTGCTTATTGTGATGAATGCCCGCAAGCACGAAATCTCCCGCAAGGCTGAGGTCGCCCTTAAGGCCATAGAAGCCGGTGCGCCCATCGACCCCGGTTTCTTCAAGAGCGACAAGAAGCGGCAGGGCACTAAGCAAAAGCTTATCGACCAGTTGACCGGGGCCTGCATCACTTCCCTGATGGGGGCGGCTTTCACTGTGTTCTACTTTATTGAGAAAGAAGGTTTTCTGGGATTTGCCGGCGGAGTGATGCTGGCTGTGGGAATCGGGCTTTTCATCTCGTTCTTTGTAGGCCGCAAGATGCTCTCTAAGGAGATTGAGGCAGAGGAACAGGAACTAAAGAAAGAAGAAGAGTAGAGACGTGACCCGCGAGCGGTTCATTGAGTTGGTACGGCCGGAGCAGGAGCCACTGAGGCGGTTCCTGCTTGGCTTGTGTTGCGGAGACAGTGCGACCGCCGACGATCTGGCTCAGGACGCTCTGGTGCGTGCGTATGTCGCTTCCGGCTCGTTTATGGGACTGTCAAAGTTCCGCACCTGGCTTTTCCGCATCGCCTATAACTGTTTCATAGACCATACCAGGCGCAGGCCGGCCAACCTGTCGCCTATGGAAGACGGTCCGGAGTTGAAGGCTCCGGCGCCGGACAGTGCCGATTCTGCCTTCCGCTACCAGCAGCTATATATGGCGCTGGAGCGCATTCCCCAGAAGGAGCGCGCCGCAATAGTGCTCTTCTACTTTGAGGACCGGAGCATCAAGGAGATAGCATCTATACTTGGTATGCCGGCCGGAACCGTTAAATATCATCTGTCAACAGGCAGGACCCACCTAAGAGAAAAACTGACGTTATGAATGAGCAACAGTTAGAATATTTCCTCAGGGAGACAAAACCCAAAGTAGATAAAGATCCGACCTTCATCCTGGAGACCCGCCGCCGGATGGAGGAGGTGGAGGGAATCAAGGCCGAGGTTGACCGCACCCGCCGCACAGGCCGCTCAGCGCTGATTGCGGCGCTGGTGGCCGGCATAGTGCTGGGCGCTGCCGTCACGGCCGTGGCGTATCTCTTCCCTGTGAAACCAGACTTAGACGGAATCGGCTGGATGGCAGATGCGTTAGCCTGGATTCAAACATACCGGCAGTATCTGCTGCTGCCGGTTGCCGCACTCATCACCGCGCTCGCGCTGGTGCTCTCCCTGGGTCGCAGGGACGCTTACCGCGTATAGTCTGGCGGACAACACTCTGCTTGTAAGGGTGTAGTCCGCTATGGTTATAATGCCGGAATATTTGCTAACTTCGCGGCGCAAATGATGATATATGGCAAAAAAGATAAAGTCACCATACAAGCAGAAACTTAAATTCCGGGAGCTGAACAATACCACCCTGCGCAGGGTTTACGAGTATTCTACTTCCAAGTACCGCGACCGCAAAGTTGCAGAATATGTAGATGGCGGCCAGGCCTACACTTACGGCAGTTTCCACGATGCGGTGGAGCGGCTCTCGCAGCGTATGTCGCGTTACGGCATAAGTGCCGGGGACAAGGTTGCTATTCTCTCGCAGAATATGCCCAACTATCTGGTGGCATTTTTCAGCGTGACCGCATTCGGGCGGGTGGTGGTTCCAATCCTGCCGGACAGCAGCGAGAACGAGATAACAAATATCCTCACGCACTCCGAGTCCAAGGTCATCTTTATCTCCAAGAGGCTTCAGCCTAAGCTGAGCCGGGAGTGTAAGGACCGCCTGACGCTGGTGATCGATATCGAAACTTTTGAGTTCATCAAGAAGAACAAAGAAGATTTCCAGTGCGACGGCTGGGTCAAGGATCCGGCCCCGGACGACCTTGCCACCATCATCTATACATCGGGCACTACCGGCCGTGCAAAGGGTGTGATGCTCAGTCACCGTAACCTTTGCCACAATCTGGTGGCGTCGTTCAAGGCACAGCCGTGCTTCAAGACCGACCGTTTCCTTAGCATCCTGCCCATCGCCCACACATACGAGATGGGTGTGTCGTCTGTCTATTCTTTCTACGTCGGTGCGTGCGTCTATTATCTTCAGAAGCCTGCAGCGCCGGCCGTGCTGCTGCCCGCCCTCAAAAAGATCCGCCCGACCATAATGCTCTCCGTGCCTCTGGTCATAGAGAAGGTCATCAAGAACAGCGTTTTCCCCACTATACGCGGCAGCCGCGTGCTCAGCTGGATGGACCGCAATATGCCGCATCTGCTGCACAGCATCATCGGCGGCCGCATAGTCAAGACCTTCGGCGGAAAGCTGCGCTTCTTCGGCATCGGCGGGGCCAAGCTCGACCCTGTGGTGGAGCAGTTCCTCAAGGACTGCCACTTCCCGTATTCGGTGGGCTACGGCCTCACCGAGACCGCGCCGCTGGTTTGCAACGTGCTGGTTAACAAGCGCAAGCGCGTCGGCTCAATAGGGGTGGCAGCCTGGAAGGTCGAGATTCGTCTGGACAATATGGATCCCGCTACCGGGGAGGGAGAAATCGTGTGCCGCGGCGACAACGTTATGCTGGGCTACTACAAGGATCCCGAGCGTACTCGCCAGGTCCTGGACGACGACGGATGGTTCCATACCAACGATATAGCGTGCAGGGACTCCGATGGCTGCTATTATATCAAAGGCCGCCTGAACAACACTATCCTGGGCCCTTCCGGGGAGAATATCTATCCTGAAGAGATTGAGCAGGTAATCAACAATATTGAGGGTGTGGACGAGTCTCTGGTGGTGGAGCGCGACGGCCGCCTGGTGGCGCTGGTCAAGTTCGACGACAATGTGCTCGACTGGAACCAGGCTTCTGAAGACCAGTTCTTCGAGACGCTCGAGGCGCGCAAGAAGGCCGTGATGGAGTGGGTCAACAAGGCTGTCGGCAAGAACTCCAAGATAGGGGAGGTGGATGCTATGAAGGAGCCCTTTGAGAAGACCGCCACCCAGAAAATCCGCCGATTCCTGTACAAGAATTCCCGCGGCGACGAACCAAAAAAATAACGAGGGCTGCACCCCTGAACCCCTGGCGCTCCGCGCTGGCTATTGTACGTTTCCCTTGATTGCGCGCTCCGCTATCGCCCGGTGGCGGTTACCGTACTATTTCAGGAATACGAAGAAGACTGCGAGCACCAGGCAGGCAAAGGCGGCGAGGTGGTTCCATTGAATGGTCTGACCCTTGAATACGAACATCACTATCAGTGAAAAGACGGTGAGGGAGATGACCTCCTGGATTACCTTGAGCTGCAGAAGGTTGAATGGTCCGCCGTTTTCTGCGTAACCGATGCGGTTGGCCGGCACCGCCAGGCAATATTCAAAGAATGCGATGCCCCACGACATAAGGATGATGGCTATCAGCGGCCAGTTGGTGGTAATGTCCATCTGTTGCAGTTTGAGATGGCCGTACCAGGCAAAAGTCATCAGCACATTGGAGAGAACCAGCATCAATACTGTCCAGAATCCTTGCATAGAAAGTATATTTTGTCAAATGGCGCGCAAATTTATTATTTCTTTATATTTTTGCAATTCTGAATTGACCAATTACAAAGACAAACAATATTAAAGTTTTTACATCGTTATGATTATTGAAAAAGTATTTGCAAGGGAAATCCTCGACTCCAGAGGCAATCCTACTGTAGAAGTTGACGTAACTCTCGATTGCGGCGTTATGGGTCGCGCAGCCGTTCCCAGTGGCGCCAGCACCGGCGAAAACGAGGCTCTTGAGCTTCGCGACGGTGACAAGGGCCGTTATCTTGGTAAGGGTACCCTCAAGGCCGTTGCCAATGTCAATGATAAGATAGCTCCCGCCATCGAGGGGATGTGCGTTCTGGACCAGCGCGAAATAGACCGCACTATGATTGAGCTTGACGGTACACCTACCAAGCAGAATCTGGGCGCCAACGCTATCCTGGGTGTGTCGCTCGCTTGCGCACACGCAGCTGCAAACTATCTAGAGATACCGCTTTACCGCTACATCGGCGGTTGCAACGCCTACACTCTTCCCGTGCCGATGATGAACATCGTGAACGGTGGTGCACACAGTGCGGCTCCCATCGCTTTCCAGGAGTTTATGATCCGTCCCGTTGGCGCTTGCTGCGAGAAGGAAGCCATCCGTATGGGTGCCGAGGTATTCCACAACCTGGCCAAACTGCTCAAGGCCCGCGGCCTGAGCACTGCAGTAGGTGACGAGGGTGGTTACGCTCCCAACTTTGACGGTATCGAGGATGCACTTGACACTATTGTAGAGGCTATCAAGAAGGCTGGCTACGAGCCCGGAAAGGATATCAAGATTGCTATGGACTGCGCTGCCAGCGAGTTCGCAGTACAGGAGAACGGCGAATGGTTCTATGACTACCGCCAGCTCAAGAACGGCACCAAGAAAGATCCTAACGGCAAGAAGCTGACTGCTGCAGAGCAGATTGATTATCTCGAGGCCCTGATCACCAAATATCCTATCGACTCTATCGAGGACGGTCTTGACGAGAACGACTGGGACAACTGGGTCAAGCTCACCAAGCGCATCGGCGACCGCTGCCAGCTGGTAGGTGACGACCTCTTTGTAACCAACACCAAGTTCCTGGAGAAGGGTATCAAGATGGGTGCTGCAAACTCAATCCTTATCAAGGTTAACCAGATTGGTTCCCTCACCGAGACTCTCGAGGCTATCGAGATGGCTCACCGTCACGGTTATACTACCGTTACCAGCCACCGTTCCGGTGAGACTGAGGACACCACCATCGCCGACATCGCCGTCGCTACCAACAGCG
>CAMKTW010000080.1 GCA_946415795.1 uncultured Bacteroidales bacterium | reverse complement strand
CGTCCGCGCTCTCAACTGCCTCAAGGCCGTTGATATCGAGACCATCGCCGACCTGGTTTCGCATAAGAAGGAGGAGTTGATGAAACTGCGCAACTTTGGCAAGAAATCACTCACCGAGGTGGTATTCCTGGTAGAGCAGAAGCTCAAGCTCAACTTTGGGATGGATGTATCTAAGTACAACATTGATAAAAAAGAATAACAGAATATGAGACACAATAGGTCAATTAACCATCTGGGACGCAAAAGCGGTCACCGCAAGGCTATGCTTTCCAATATGGCTTGCTCTCTTATTATGCACAAGCAGATAGAGACCACTTTGGCAAAGGCAAAGGCTCTGAGGATGTATGTCGAGCCGCTGATCACCAAATCCAAAGACGATTCGACCCACTCCCGCCGTACTGTTTTCAGCTATCTTAAGCAGAAAGAGGCTGTCAGCGAGTTGTTCCGCGTAGTGGCTCCGAAGATTGGCGACCGTCCGGGCGGATACACCCGCATCGTGAAGACCGGTTTCCGCCAGGGTGATGCAGCCGATATGGCTATCATAGAGCTGGTTGACTTCAACGAGGCTGCACTCGCTGCTACCGAGAAGAAGGCGGCCAGGAAGCCCGCTACCCGCCGCAGCCGCAAATCTGCGCCCAAGGCAGAGGCAGCAGAGGCTCCTGCAGAGGAGACTCCCAAGGCAGAATAATTTGTAAAATGCAAAAGCATAACGCACCTCCGGATATCCTCCGGATGTGCGTTATGCTTTGTTTTATGCAGCAATTTGTTTAACTTAGTGAAACAAAGATAAAAAGTGCAGTGATGAAAAGAGTCATCGTGACGGCCTTGTTGGTGCTTCTGGCTCTGAGCCGGGTTTTTTCCCAGGACATTAAAGACCGGGCAGAGTATAACCTCAATCAGAACCGGGCCCTTTGGTACAACAGCGGCAATGCTGCCGGACTTGCCCGCGAACAAATGCTGCTGTGGCGTGACGTCAATCTCGGGTACAACATCGAAACCGGTCGTTTTACAGACTCGTGGGGAGCCCGTACCGTTTCCGGCTTCAACCTGGGAGGTGATATGCTGATGGACATAGAAGGGTTCAAGGTAGCCGCAAAAGTGGCGCTGAACCGCACCCGTCTGTTCAAATGCAATTACAACACATCACTTTTTGAAGTGACCTGGGATATGCCATTCTTTGTGGCTATGGATGCCTCTGAGAGGTTCTCCTGGAGGCACAATGAGGCCGATATGGAGATATCTGCGGCCGCCCCTCTGATGTTTGGCGACCAGCTTTCTTTGGGTCTGGCCCTCCGTGCGCAGGGGCGCTCAGCTTTAAAGAAAGCCGATCCCCAGAGCCGCTACGGCTCCTTTGATATGGAGATGGCTCCCGGCGCCACCTTTGCCATAGACGAAAAGAATCTGGTGGGTATGACGCTCCGGTACCGTTTCTGCCCGGCGACGGCCACGCTGACATCTGCATCAGGGAGTCCGGTTGAGGTCGCATTCCTGAAGGGCCTGGGAGCTTTCAGCACTCTCCAGGTGGGCGGGCCAATTGGTATTGAGCCCCTGAAATACAGGTCAACCCGCTTTGGCCTGGATTTGCAGTATAATCGCCTGGATGAGGATATGCAGTGGCTGGCGGGGCTCTCGTTCGACACGGGAGCCACACGGATCCTTGAGGCGGAGCACACTCCTGGTATGGTGGACAAGTTTGTAATCGGTCTTGATGCTCAGGGCCTGTTGGGCCAGGAGGGGAACCATAAACTCAATTTTGATGTCAAATACGACCGCAACCTCTGGTTAGAAGGTACAGGAGAGCTAACTGGCCGTTGCGGCATTATTGATTTGCACGCAGACTATACGATATATACCGGTATCCAGGAAGATAGTTATGACTTTGAACTGGGAGCGGGGCTGGATGCCAAGGCGCTCTCTGCCAGCCGTGTTGCCAAGCCGGAAGGCCGTTTCACCAGCTTTACCTTCATGCCGTATGTGTTCCTTGGCAAGAACACCCCGATATCTAAAGAAAGCACCCTGTTGGCCAGGGTCAGAGTGGGGAACAACTACGCATCAAAGCCCGTCTATGACTTTGACGGCGATTCTATGGTAAGAAGAATGTACGAAGATGAAGCTGAGTATCTGGGCCGGTTTTTCTACAGGTCAGCAGCCGACGCGGAGTACTCTTTCAGAATGAATAATCTGCTGTCCACCTACGCGCGCCTCAGCATCGGTCATATGATGCCGCTGACCATCAAGGGTGGCCGGTTCTATGCCACTCTCGCCGTAGGTGTTATGTTCTGATAGTTAGAAGAGCCCGTTCAGCTGTGCCTCAATCAGGTCGCAGACGGTGCTGAAGTCGGCGGGGTTCTCTTCAAAATTGAGTCTGTCCACGTCCAGTATAAGCAGTTTGCCGTCTTTGTAGCCTTCGACCCACTTCTCGTACCGGTCGTGCAGCCCTTTGAGATAGTCGATGCGGATGCTGCTCTCATATTCGCGGCCGCGCTTCTGGATCTTTCCCACTATGTTGGGTATGGAGCTGCGCAGGTAAATCATCAGGTCTGGAGCCTTGACAAGAGATATCATAAGGTCAAAGAGTTCGCGGTAGTTGTCATAGTCGCGGCTGCTCATAAGCCCCATATCGTGCAGGTTGGGGGCAAAGATATTTGCGTCCTCATAAATGGTGCGGTCCTGTACAATTACACCGCCGCTCCGACCTATTTCCACTATGTCGCGGAAGCGTTTGTTCAGGAAATAAATCTGCAAATTGAACGCCCATCGCTCCATATCTTCGTAAAAATCTGCAAGATAGGGGTTGTGGTCAACCGGCTCAAAACGGGGAGTCCATTTGAAGTGTTGGCAGAGTAGGCGGGTGAGGGTCGTTTTGCCGCTGCCTATATTGCCTGCTATAGCGATATGCATAATGCACCCTGATTTTTGGTTATTATACAAATTTAGCAAAAGAGTTTGTAATTTTGTGGTATGTATAAGGTTTTTTATTTCAATCCGCTGAGGGAGTGTACATATGTGGTCTGGAATGAGAACCGGCAGTGCGTGATAATAGATCCGGGTGCTATAACCGTCAGGGAGCAGGAACGGATGGCCGGCTTCATAGAACAGGAGGGGCTTCAGGTGGAGGCAATCCTGCTCACTCACGGCCATTTTGACCACATTTACGGACTGCACGACGCGGTGCAGCGTTTTCAGGTGCCGGTGTATATGCACCCCAGGGACCGGTCGGTTTTTGAAGGGGCGGCAGGCTTCAGCCGGATAGTCGGACTTCCGTACGAGCCTTATACCGGGCCGATACTCGATATCAGAGAGTGCGGCGACGCCCTCCCGGAAGGTCTCCGTTTCGAGGTAATAGAGACACCCGGCCACACCCAGGGTTGCGTGTGCCTTTATCTGCCGGGGGAAGGTCTGATGTTTTGCGGCGATACCATATTCAGCGGCTCGGTAGGACGAACCGACCACCCCGGAGGCGACCACGACCAGATGATAGAGAGCATAAGGCGGAATATCCTGCCCCTGCCGCCTGCGACAAGGCTCCTGCCGGGTCACGGCCACGACACTACCCTTGAGGAGGAGATCCTCCACAACCCTTATTTATAGCGGATTACTTCCACGATGGACCATATCGAGATAATTGGTGCGCGTTCGCACAACCTCAAGAACATTTCGCTGTCGATACCGCGGGATGCGCTGGTTGTGGTCACGGGGGTGAGCGGCAGCGGCAAGAGTTCGCTGGCGTTTGACACCGTGTATGCGGAGGGGCAGCGGCGGTATGTCGATACCCTTAACACTTACGCCCGCCAGTTTATGGGGATGCTTGAGCGGCCCGATGTGGATGATATCCGCGGCCTGAGTCCAATACTGGCCATCGAGCAGAAGACAACCGGACGCAACCCCCGCTCCACCATCGGCACGGTGACGGAGATATACGACTTTTTCCGCCTGCTGTACGCCCGCGCCTCGCAGGCCTTCTCGCCCGCAACAGGGAAGGAGATGGTACGCTATTCCGACGCGATGATCGTGGATATGATCCTGAACCAGTACTTAGGCCAGAAGATATTGTTGCTGGCGCCGCTGGTGTCGGGCCGCAAGGGGCACTACAAGGATCTCTTCGAGCATCTCGTCAAGAAGGGTTATACGCAGGTGCTGGTGGACGGCGAGATCTGCGACCTCGCCGGGATAGAGCCGCTGGACCGATACAAGACACACTTCATCTATCTGGTGGTGGACAAACTGCTCCCCGACGAGGGTAGCCGCAGCCGGGTCACGTCATCTGTGCTTACGGCGCTCGGACAGGGTAAGGGGAGCATCGCCATAATGGAATACGGGGGCGGCCCCTTACGCTTCCTGAGCAAGAATTTTGTATGCCCTGACACCGGCCTGTCGCTCAGTGTCCCGGCTCCGCACACCTTCTCTTTCAACTCCCCCCAGGGGGCGTGTCCGCACTGCGGTGGTCTGGGCAAGGTGACAAGTATGGATTTTGGCAAAATAATCCCAAATCAGAAGATATCTATAGCGGCGGGCGGGATCGCACCGCTCGGACCCTATCGCAAGAACTCCCTCTTCGAGGTGGTGGAGTCGGTGGCTAAGAAGTATGATTTTTCGCTCAATGCCCCAATCGAAGCTATCCCTCAGGAGGCTATGACTGTGCTGCTCTACGGCTCAGAAGAGCTCTTCAGGGTGGGGACGGGGGCCAGTCAGCAGATGATCAGTTTCGAGGGTATTATCGCCCGCACGATGAACTCCGCCAGCGATAGCGAGGAGGTACAGGCGCGCAAGGAGCGCTTCCTTGAAGAGACTGTGTGCCCCGTGTGTGGCGGAACCCGTCTCAAGAGCGAATCACTCTGCTTCAAGATAGACGGCCTGAACATCGCCCAGGTGGCGGCGATGGATATAGATACCCTGTACGATTGGGTACACGGCCTGCCGGCGAAGCTGACTGAGCGTCAGAACCTGATTGCGGCGGCGCTTCTTCGAGAGATAGGCGACCGGGTAGGGTTCCTGAAGGAGGTGGGGCTGGGATATCTCTCGCTGGACCGCCCTACCGCGACTCTCTCCGGCGGCGAGAGCCAGCGCATCCGGCTGGCGACCCAGATTGGGAGCAAACTGGTCAACGTGCTCTATATCCTGGATGAGCCAAGCATCGGACTGCACCAGAGGGATAACGACAAACTGATTGATTCTCTCAAGAAGCTCCGCGACGAGGGGAACAGCGTGATGGTGGTGGAACACGACCGGGAGATAATGGAGCAGGCCGACTGGCTGGTGGACCTGGGGCCCGGCGCCGGAGAGCTGGGCGGCGAACTCCTCTACAACGGCTCTCCGGCCGACATCGCATCGGCTCCGCCGACGCATACGCTCGACTATCTTCTGGGACGCAGGTCGATAGAGGTGCCGGCAGAGCGTCGTTCCGGAAACGGTAATTTCCTGGTTCTGAAGGGGGCACGCGGCAACAATCTGAAAGATGTTACCCTGTCGCTGCCGCTCGGCTGCCTGATTGGGGTGAGCGGGGTTTCCGGCAGCGGTAAGAGCTCCCTGGTGAGCGAAACCCTGATGCCGATACTCAGCAACAAGCTGTACCGTTCTATGTATCCGGTGCTGCCGTACGACTCTCTGGAGGGGCTGGAGAACATCGACAAGGTGATAGAGGTGGATCAGCAGCCCATCGGACGCACCCCCCGCAGCAATCCGGCAACCTATGTAAATGTCTTTACCGCAATACGCGAACTGTTCGGCTCCACCCCCGATGCCAAAATACGCGGCTTCAAGGCGGGGCGCTTCTCCTTCAATACCGTGGGCGGCCGCTGCGAGTCGTGCAAAGGCGCCGGTGTCCAGGAGATTGAGATGCGGTTCCTGCCGCCGGCACACGTCACCTGCAAGGAGTGCGGAGGCAAGCGCTATAAACCCGACACCTTGGCGGTCCGCTACAAAGGGAAAAACATAAACGATGTGCTGGAAATGACGGTATCGCAGGCGTGCGAGTTCTTCAAATCCCACCCGTTTATATACCCGCGCCTGAAGGCAATGGAGGATGTCGGACTGGGGTATGTCAAGCTGGGGCAGCCCTCTACAACCCTGTCGGGCGGCGAAAGCCAGCGGGTGAAACTTGCAAACGAGCTCTCCCGCAAGAGCACCGGCAAGACCCTTTACCTGCTGGACGAGCCCACCACCGGCCTCCATTTCGACGACATCAAACGTCTAATGGAGGTGCTTCAGAAGATTGTAGACCAGGGTAACACAGTTGTGATCATCGAACACAACCTGGATGTGATCAAGTGCGTGGATTACCTTGTGGACATGGGCCCTGAGGGGGGCGCTGCCGGCGGCACCATAGTCTGCTCCGGCACCCCGGAACAAGTTGCCGCCTGTCCCGAATCGTACACCGGACAGTATCTTAAGAAGGTGCTGTAACGGTCAACTATAGTTCTATTCCGTCAACAATGTCTTTTACTATAAGTGCAGGAAGAGTCCCGCCAAAGTAAGTCTTATTGCAGGGGCGGGAGTATAGCACGCAGATGATGCTGTACCGGGGGCTTTCTGCAGGGAAGAATCCGGCGTATGTCGCAGCGGTCTGGAATCTGCCTTCCTCATCGCAATAGGGGTCCAGTGGATGTCCTGTTTCATCGGTAGAGACGCGCAGAACCTGCCTTGCCGTTCCGGTCTTTCCAGCCACAGGGTAGCGAGCGTCCCTGAGTCTCGCGCCCGTACCGGACTCTGTAACGGCAACCAGCGCCCGCGTCAGGGAATCTGCCACTGAGCTCGACAGGATGTCTTCCTTTAGTATATTTTCATTGTGATTATGGCAAAATAGCGTGTCACTCCCAGTCCAAGCCTTCTCCAGTAAGTACGGCTGCACCATCTGCCCCTTGTTCGCAATGGTGTTGTAGAACGACAAGATGTCCAGCGGGACCATAGAGATACATTTACCATTAGCCATGCAAGACAAAGTGCTGTCGGTCCAGTAAGCACCTTCCGGATTGGTAATATCCACTTCCCCGAGTCCCTCAATGCCAATGTCAGTTTTAGCAGGCAGACAGAAGTGCCGGAGGCCTGTCGCATAATACTTTGTGGACTCTTCATAAGCATCTGTGGCCAGGCGGGCCATGCCATAGTGTGACGATATGGCAAATGCATCCAAAACGGAGATGCTGTCGGTCTTGGATTGACGCTCATAATTTGTCAGTCGGGCGTCTTGGCTCATATAAGGTATAATCCCGTGGCTGGTTGGCATCTTTGTACTCAGGGAATGGAGGTGCCCGTCGCGGAACACAGAGGCCAGAGTCATGGTCTGAAGAACCTCTCCCGGCTCATAAGAATGTGCAATCGCATCGTTGTAACGCTCCCAGAGCCGGTCAGAATCATAAGGCATCGTCCCTCTGGAAAGGTTTACCATGGCCCTGATAGCACCGGTGGCAACTTCCATCACCACAACACAACCGGATGCGATATCCATGTCTTCGCCTATCCCGGCACGGAGAGCAGAATCTGCCAAGGCCTGCATCGGCATAGACAAAGTTATCATAGCAGCAATAATGGTTACTAACCACCCTTTAAGCATAAATGAATTATTAGCCATACGATTGATACAAGCCTGTATCAAATCAATTTCTTTGTGTAAATCATTATCATTCATAATTATAAATTTTTAATTACTT
>CAMKTW010000079.1 GCA_946415795.1 uncultured Bacteroidales bacterium | reverse complement strand
AGATTTTCCTGAAGGAGAAGGAGAAAGGGTGCATAGATATCAGCAAGGCGGGCGAACTGGGGATCCCGGAGGCGTACGGGGTGATCAAGAAGTATTGCACAGAAGAACCCAGACAGTAGCCCCTACCAGTTATCGTCATCCTCTTCAACCGTGAGGAAACGGTTCCCCCCAAGAGCCTCTATGGCATCGTCGATATCCATTTGTACGGGCGGACTGCCCGCATTTGAATAGAGCATCTGTAAAAACTCAAGATACATAATCAATATAGAGGCGTCCTTGCGGACCTTTGCCTCGCCTATATCCACGTTCACGCCAAGGGCGGATGCCTGGTTCTTTACAAGATTGCTGATGTTGTTCTCTATGAATATCTCCCCCTTATGGAAGACGTTGATATTGAACAGGACCTTGTCGTTTTCTACATATACCGGGACAAAGCCCCCGGTAAAGCACAGCGGATAGATAGGCAGTCCGGCGATATCGGCCACTATGAAATATACCAGGGAGAGGGCGAACGGACTCCCTTTGCGCCTCTCCAGGACCTTCATAAGCAGCGAACCCTCCAGTGACATATCAAAGGGGTTGGAAGATGAAAAGCCATATCTGTTGTAAAAGATGTGGTTGAGCAGATGGACGTTTTCCACGCCGGTCTTGGCATCGGAAATCTCGGCCATAGCGGCCACCGCAGGCGGCATAATCTTCTCCAGGTAATCTTCTCTCGCAATGGTGGGGTCGGTGAGGGAAGAGAGCAGATAGCCCGCCTCGAGCATACTGCATTCCCCATCCTTGCTCTGTTCTGCCAGACGCCTTAACCCGCCTATGGCTGCCTTCTTTCCATATTTGCCCAGCATCCTGCCCAGCACCGCCTTGCGGGAGGGGTCCATCTCAATCTTGTAACACTCCCTGAGACTCTGCATCGGTTCTGGCCCGTTATCCAGGAAATACCGCTCCAGGGCGGCGCTGACGGCGGGGTCTGCGTCGCGGAAAAGATCTGCTATGTACTGAATCTGCTCCACACCCCAAATATACTCTTTGTTTTGCGTTTTTTGCTACATTTGTAAAAAAACGTAGCCTGCTATGATTATTACCTGGCCCCGGTTGCAGAACGTGCTGCTTGGAATCAGCGCCTTCCTTATGATGACGCTCCTCTGGTCTGAGATGTGTTACGGTTACGATGCAGAGGGGATGCGATACTGTATCAAGTTCACTGAGCATATCCAGTTCCTGATGTTCATCTTCATCACCGTTTCGCTGGCCATCGCTGCTATCTTCTACCGCAAACAGTATATCCTGCAGGTAAGGGTGTGCATAATTAATATGCTGATCCTGCTCGGCTTCCAGATATGGCTTCTGGTGGCTTTTTTCCAGCTGAAGGGTGCCTACACCTTCACCGTTTACACGCTTTTCCCATTTGTGTGCATCGTCCTGCACTTTCTTGCGATACGATACAGCTGGCGTGACGCCACCGATGTCATTGCGAGGGATTTCCGCCGCAAGATGGGCAAATCATTAAAAAAGTAGCCGTATGTCCGTGGTATTGTTATTCTCCATAGGCGGTAACCTGGTGCAGAAGGGTAGCGACACCGTATTGCAGCCTGTCATCAACATAATCGTATTCTCCTGCCTGGCAGCGGTGGCCATAGCCGTGCTGGTCACCGTGCTTATCGCACGCAGCAGGCGGGCCAGCGCCCAGCGGGAGGCCGATGCCCTCCAGAATGAGCTCAAGAACAAACTCCAGCTGAGCCAGGCAGAGACCGCCAGCCTTCGCACCTCCACAGAGCAGCAGCTCAAGGTTAAGGATGAGCTTATCGCGCAGATGGCCCGCAACTATGAGAAGAACCTCGAGGATATCCGCAGCAGTCACAAAGAGGCGCTCAAGGCGCAGTCGGAGAGCCTGAAGGCAGAACTTACCGCCCAGACGGAACAGCTGCTCAAGCAGCGCGAGGCTGAACTGGACAAGCGGGCAAAGGAGAACTTTGAGAACATCACCAAAAATCTGGGTAAGGATATTTCTGATATGAAGAGCGCCTTTGAAGCTAACAAGAAGACGCAGACAGAGACAAGCGCCAGCCTCAAGAGCCAGTTCGAGAACGCCGTGAAGCAGCTGGAGCAGCAGACCCGTTCCGTGGGTGAGAAAGCCGACCATCTGGCAGAGGCAATGCGCGGACAGAAGAAGTTCCAGGGTATCTGGGGCGAAACTCTGCTGCTGAACATCCTCACCGGAGAAGGTATGGTAGAGGGCCGTGACTTTGACAAGGAGGTAACCCTGCGCGACCGGTTGGGCCTGGTAATAGAGAATGAGGATACTTCCAGGCGGATGCGGCCCGATTTCATCCTGCACTTTGCCGACAATCAGGACATTGCCGTCGATTCCAAGGTATCCCTGGCTGCATACGCCGACTACCTGGAGGCAAAGAACGACGACGAGCGTCAGGACGCGCGACGCCGCAATGTTGAGGCAATCCGCAACCAGTACAAGAACCTCAGCGCCAAGGATTACAACAGTTATATCCAACCCGGCCGGCGTATGGTCGATTTCGTGATAATGTTCGTCCCCAGTTTTCCTGCCCTTCAGATGGCCTACGAAGACGATCCCAAGATATGGCGCGACGCCTATTCCAGGAAAGTGCTGGTCACCAGCGAAGAGACAATCCTGCCCTTCCTGCGTATGATAGAGCTTGGCTGGCGCAACGTGGAGCAGGTACACAACCAGCAGAAGATTATCGATGCCGCAGGCCGGATGATAGACCGCGTGGCCGATTTCACCAAGTACTACGCCACGGTGGGCAAGAAGCTGGAAGAGGCGCAGAAGGCCTATAACGACGGCAAGGCCAAGTTGGCGGAGAGCGGCAACAGCATACTTGTGTCGGCCAATCAGGTCCGCAAACTGGGAGTTCCCTCCAAGAAAAGTCTGCCGGAACCCGGTGACGACCTCATAATGAACACTCAGTTCGAGGAGTTGTCCACGCTATGATTTGACGGCAATAGTGAGGCCGTCTCTTAACGGGAGCATCACGCAGGCGGCACGCCGGTCTGCCCTTACAGTCTCGTTGAACGCCAGTATTCCGCGGCTCTGAGGGTCGTGGGCGTCTTCTGTGACCTTGCCGTCCCAGAGGGTGTTGTCTGCGATGATGACCCCGCCCGGGCGGACCTTGTCGATGACCATTTCCCAGAACTGCGGGTAGAACCTTTTGTTGGCATCGATATACACCAGGTCGTAGGTTGCAGTCAAACCGGGGATTATGTCCAGCGCATTGCCCAGAAGCAGGTTGACCTTGTCTGTGATGCCTGCCCGATTGTACCCCTCGCGGATGACGTCTTCCAGTTCGTCGTTAATCTCGATGGCGTCTATGCGTCCTTCAGGGGCGAGCCCCTCTGCAAGGCATACGGTACTGAATCCGGTGAAGACCCCAAGCTCAAGGATGTGCTGCGGGCGCATAATCCTTGATATCGCGCTCAGCAGGCCGCCGACATCGCGTCCGGAGAGCATTCTGGCGCGGTTGGTGCGCAGGTGGGTCGCCCGCACTATCCAATCCAGCGCATCGCTTTCAGGGAGCGAAGAGTGGCTGTGGCAGTACTCCTCCAAGGTCATAGCTATCGGTATATCAGCTTGCAGATCCTGTCTTCTGCAAAAATCTCGTTTGCCACGCGCTGCAGCTGCTCCGCCGAGATGGCCTCAATCCGTTCGCGGAGTTTCTGTGCCGTGGGATACTCTCCGCCGCGGAGGATGCTGCGTCCGATTGAGAGCGCCTGGGCCTCGCCGTATTCGCTGGCGATGGCGTTCTGCGCAATCATCTGCTTTTTTGCGGCCTTGAGGGTGGCGGGGGTGAGGGGCACTTCGCGCACCTTCTTGAGTTCTTTGGCCACCAGATCCAGACACTTGTCAACATTGCTCTTGTCGCTGCCGAAGTAAATCACTGATACGCCGGCTGTTGAGTATCGCACATAAGATGCGTCAATATGATAGACCAGCGCCTTCTTCTCGCGCAGGGCGCTGTTCAGGCGGGAGTTGCTGGCCGGGCCGCCGAGTATGTTTGTCAGCAGCGAGAGCGCCATCCGGTCGGGATGGCCAAAAGGGTATGACCGTGCTCCGAGCACGCAGTTGGCCTGGTGGAATTTGCGCGCCTTGTCAACGCAGAACAGGTTGTCTGCTGGTTTCCTGGTCATCGGGGCGGGAGCCTTGCTCCCTGCAAAATACGAGGTGTATTTGTCAAGGTGCTTCTCAACCATAGCCAGCACTGCATCCTGCTCAAAGTCGCCCACTACTACAAAACTCATATTGTGAGGCACGTAGCGCTCGCGTACATAAGCGCGGATGTCTTCGGGAGTTATATCCTTAAGCGAGGATGCGGTTCCCAGGATCGTGCGGGAGAGGGGATGCCCTTTGAAGAGCAGCTTCTCATAGTCTTCGAAAATGAAGTCCGAGGGGTTGTCGAGGCACATATTTATCTCGTCGGCCACCACATTCTTCTCCTTCTCAAGTTCGTCCTCCTCGAACAGGGAGGTGAACACTATCTCGAACGAGAGGTCTATCGCCTTAGCAATATCTTCTTTAAGGACGGTGCAGTAAACAACCGTCTCCTCCTTTGCGGTGTAGGCATTCATATCGCCGCCAAGCTTTTCCAGGCGGTCGTTTATGCTCTGTGCAGAGCGTTTTTCGCACCCGCGGAATATCATATGCTCGGTCAGGTGCGCCAGGCCGTGCTTTGCAGCCGGCTCGTTTGCCGTGCCCGCCTTGATGCAGAGGGCGCAGTATGCTACTGAAGATGAGGTCCTCTTGAATGCAACTTTAAGACCGTTTTTAAGCGTGAATACTTGATTTTCCATATTCTGGATTTGAGAGGTGCAAAATTAATAATTATTCGTATTTTTGTGTGATATGGGACAATTCATAGTATCTGCGCGGAAATACAGGCCCGCCACCTTTGACAGGCTTATCGGTCAGGAGAATATCGCCCGCACCCTCAAGAATTCCATCTTGAGCGGGCAGCTGGCGCACGCTTATCTGTTCTGCGGCCCGCGCGGCGTGGGCAAGACCAGTTGCGCTCGCATCTTTGCAAAGACTATCAACTGCAGCAATCCCGGGCCCGATATGGAGCCGTGCGGCGAGTGCGAGTCGTGCCGTTCCTTTGCAGAGGGCCGCTCATATTGCATCCACGAGCTGGACGCTGCCAGCAACAACTCTGTGGAGGATATCCGTACCCTCACCGACCAGGTGCGCGTCCCGCCCCAGATCGGCCGCTACAGCGTCTATATCATAGACGAGGTACATATGCTCTCCCAGGCCGCTTTCAACGCCTTTTTAAAGACGCTGGAAGAGCCGCCGGAGTACGCAATCTTTATTCTTGCTACAACGGAGAAGCACAAGATCCTCCCCACCATACTCTCCCGCTGCCAGACCTATGACTTCAACCGCATCCGGGTGGAGGACATTGTCCGCAACCTGAAGAACATAGCCGCCTCTGAGAATGTTACGATAAGTGACGACGCTCTCCATATCATAGCTCAGAAGGCCGACGGAGCGATGCGCGACGCCTTGACTTTGTTTGACCAGACTGTGGCGTTCTGTGGCGGGGAAATCACGTACGAGCAGGTGATAGGGATACTGAACGTGCTGGATTATGAGTATTATTTCCGTCTCACCGATATGCTCCTTGCGGGTGACTTTGCATCTGCGCTGGTGCTTTTTGACGAGATCCTTTCCAAAGGATTCAACGCCCTGCATTTCATCTCCGGCCTGAGTTCCCATCTGCGCGATTTGATTGTCTGCAAGACGGCTACATCACGGGGTCTGCTGGAGATGGCGCCCACCATAGCCGCAAAGTACGACCAGTACAGTGCAAGATGCCAGATGGGGTTCCTGTACCAGGCGCTGGATGTGACCACCGCCTGCGAGGCTCAGTACAAGGCCTCCGGCAATCCCCGGCTGCTGATAGAGTTCGCCCTGATAAAGATTGCGCGGCTGGTATCTGCCCCGCAGGAGGCTGCGGCTCCTCAGCCGTCAACCCGTCAACCTGCGCCCCGGCAGGCTGCGGCACCCTCTTCAACTCAGCCACGGGCGGCATCTGCCACCGCACCTGCATCGCAAAGTATGACTTCTCCGGTGAGCGTACCGGCATCTCCGAGTGCGCAAGGTCCGGCTCCGGCTGCGGCAAAAGCCCCCGGTGTCTCCATCAGGAATTTGATGTCGCAGGCAAGCGCTGCTCCGGTTGCCGAAGGCGGCGAAGCCCAGGAGGATTCCGCTCCGTCAGGCAGGCAGCCTTCTGACGTGACGGAGGATATCCTGAAAGGGGCTTGGGAAGAGTTCCTGCAGCAGGTAGAAAGGCCCAACCTGAGGGCTGCCCTGGCTGTGAATAAACCCGGATATTCTGCACAGACAAATACCGTGACCCAGTTTGTGGCAAGTGAGTTGCAGAGGAACTGGATTATTGAGAAACAACTGCTGCCCTTGCAGGCCAAATTGCAGAAGGCGCTGGGTGTGGCTGGGGTTCGGCTTCAGATAGAGGTATTGCCGCAGAGCGAATTGCCAAAGGACGATGAGCCTTATATGCCCACAGAAATGGCCAAGGCGATGATGAAGGATTCATCCCAGATGGAAAACTTCAGCCGCGAATTTGAGCTTGAGGTATCGTAAAGAAGAAACGAAAAGAGTGTATGAAACTTTATACAGAGAGTCTGGTTAAGAAATATGGAATGAGAACCGTGGTCAAGGGGGCCTCGATCGAGGTCGAGCAGGGGGAGATCGTGGGCCTTCTGGGGCCCAACGGAGCAGGGAAGACCACCAGCTTCTATATGATTACCGGCCTTGTAAAGCCCAATGCAGGGAAGATATTCCTGGGTGATGAAGAGATTACCGACCTCCCTATGTACAGGCGTGCGCAGAAGGGTCTGGGTTATCTGGCTCAGGAAGCGTCGGTGTTCCGCCGCCTGAGCGTAGAAGACAATATCAGCTCGGTGATGGAGATGAACAAGATTCCCCGCGATGTCCGCGAACAGCGCCTGGAAGAACTTATCAAGGAGTTTGGTTTGAACAAGGTGCGCAAGAGTCTCGGCATCCAGCTCTCCGGAGGCGAGAGGCGCCGCTGCGAGATTGCACGCGCCCTGGCCACCAACCCCAAGTTTATCCTGCTTGACGAGCCGTTCGCCGGCGTCGATCCCATAGCCGTGGAGGATATCCAGCATATCATCGCCCACCTGAAGACCCGCAACATCGGCATCGTGATCACCGACCACAACGTACACGAGACGCTGGCCATCACAGACCGCGCCTATCTGTTGTATGACGGTGAAATCCTTGAGAGCGGCACACCAGAACAGCTTGCAGCCAATCCCGACGTCCGCCGCAAATACCTCGGCCAGAATTTTGAACTCCGCAAGGCCGTCCTGCATAAGAGGCCCGGCGAGGAGGATATTACAACACTTTGACTTTGAGTTTGGCGTAGGCCCTTTCTGCCTTCTCCAGGGCGGCCTCGATGCTCTCGGCACGGGCAAGGATTACGCCCATGCGGCGATGCCCTTTGATGAAAGGCTTGCCGAAGAGACGGATCTGCACGTCTGGCTCTGAGAGTACCTCTTCAAGATTCTCGAATTCTACCATATCGGTATCGCCCTCGACTACTATCGCTTTGGATGCGCTCGGACCAAAGAAATTGACTTTGGGGATGGGGAGCCCGAGCACGGCGCGGGCGTGCAGGGCG
>CAMKTW010000078.1 GCA_946415795.1 uncultured Bacteroidales bacterium | reverse complement strand
TGGATAAAGCCCTGCGTGATGGCAAGACCGGCAAGGAACTCAACGCCCTTCTGGAAAAAGATATACCGGGTGCTGGAGAATGACGCCCTTACCTGGGAGGACCAGGTGCAGGACGTAACCGACGAGATGAAGAGATACGAGAATCTGGTGAAGCGCGAAATCACCACCGACGATATTCTCAAGCTGGTGGAGAAGCCGGTGCGTAAGATATCCAAGTTTGATATCAAGGCGGCAGAAGACAAACTTCTCTCCATAGAGCAGCGCATGGATGAGATACGCCACAACCTGGAGCATCTCACAGAATACACCATAGAGTATTTTAAAAACCTCAAGAAGAAATACGGGGCTGCGTTTCCCCGTCGCACAAAACTGGAGGAGTTCGAGGCAATCCAGGCCCAGACAGTTGTCGTGGCAAACTCCAAACTTTACTGCAACCGTGAGGAGGGCTTTGTGGGAACCGATCCCAAGAAGATCAACAACCCCGAATACATGTGCGAATGCTCTGACATAGATGATATCATCGTATTCCTCAAGAACGGCGACTATATAGTTACCACCGTCAAGGACAAGGAGTTCATAGGAAACGACATCATCCATGCAGGAGTATTCAAGAAGGGCGATGAGCGTACAATATACAATGTGGTTTACCGCGACGGCAAGAGCGGTCCCTACTATGTGAAACGCTTTGCCGTAACCGGCGTGACCCGCAACAAGACCTATAACCTGACTACCGGCAATCCCGGCAGCCGCGTGGAGTGGTTCACGGCAAACAGCAACGGCGAGGCAGAGACCATCCGGGTCGCATTCCGCAGCCGCCCCAACCTCCGCAAGCAATCCAACAACTACGACTTTGCCAATCTGGCCATAAAAGGGCGCAGCAGCCGCGGCAACCTGCTCACCCGCAACCCGATATCCCGTATCCAGCTCAAGAGCCTGGGAGTATCCACCATCGGTGGCAAAGAGATATGGTTCGACGAGGATATCCAGCGCCTCAACGATTCCGGGCGAGGCATCTGTCTGGGTGAATTCCAGCAGGACGACAAAATCCTGGTGGTGCTCAAGAACGGCAATTTCTACACCACCTCGTTCGATTTGAGCAACCGCTACCAGGGTGATATCATTATTATTGAGAAACTTGACCCTGATGCGGTTTATTCGGTGGCGTATTTTGACAAGGAGTCAAAGTTCTACTACCTGAAGCGTTTCAGCTTTGAGGCAAGCGACAACAAGGAGCAGTGCTTCATCTCAGAAGCACCCGGGTCCAGGCTGTGCGATATATGCCGCGACACCTTCCCCCGTCTGGAAGTGTCGTTCAAAGGAAAGAACGCCGACCGCGAACCCGAGTTGATAGACGTGGCAGAGTTCATCGCCAAGAAGGGGTTCAAGGCCAAAGGACGCCGTGTATCTACCCTCGATGTGGCCAAGGTGACCTTTGTAGAACCTTTCCCAGAGCCGGAACTCTCTATGGAAGAGGAGATTGAAGATGATACCATTGAGCTGGCGGACGACGACGGCGTGGACTTTCAGCCCCAGAACGTAGATGAGGAGGATGCAATCCGCATTCTGGAAGAGAACTCTGCAGCCGTCTCAGACGATTCAGAAGACGACCGCGGCGACGGACCCATAGAACTTACCCTGTTCTAAAATGATTGCTGCCCTTACCGGATTTATGATGTGCGGCAAGAGTACCTACGGGAGAGCCGCAGCGAAGGCACTCGGCGTGGGGTTCGTCGATCTGGACGACCGTATAATCGAAGGACTCCCCCCCGGCGAAATAATCCGCGCAAGGGGCGAAGAGGCATTCCGTGAATTGGAGACGGAAGCTCTGCGCCGCTTTCTGGAAGAAGATGCCGGTGGGACTCCCGCGGGTGTGGCTTCAGAATCACCAGTCGGTTCACGTGTTACAGCCATCCTGGCCCTGGGAGGCGGGACCGTGCTGCGTGAGCAGAACCGGGAACTGCTAAAGAATAACTGCCGCGTCATCTGGCTCAAGGCCCCGCTTGAAGAGTCTGTATTCAACCCGGAGTGGGCACATCTGGCCGCCTCCCGGCCGCTGCTCGCTGGCGGCGACCGCGAACGCATCACCCGGCTTTATGAAAGCCGCATTCCCTTATATGAATCGGTTGCCGACTACACCATAGATACCTCCGGAAAATCTCCGGAACGTGTCTTCGACGAACTGATAAGCACAATCCGCCGGGACTGAAACTTTATTTCATCCCGTAGATGTCCCTTGCGGTGAATGCCCAGGGTTTTGCGATGTCCATATCGGGGTCGGTGACAGTAATGTCCACCTGCCAGTTTTTCTTATCTCGTACGAATTGTTGTATGAATCCCAGCGTCTGGTCAAAACAGGTGTTCATAAAGGCCGCAACCTCGTGATAGCGGTTGTTGAAACGGATGCACATATACGGGTAGTCAAATGTCTCAAACCTCTCTACCAGAGATTTGGTCCCGTAAAAGCCCATATTGAAAAACTGGATCTTGTCGTAGGTGACAAGTTCGTCGGAGGTGCCGTGGAAGAAAAGGGTTGGCGCCGGCGGCTGCACGCTCCATTTGCACTTGCCGTTGTTGGAGAAAACAGCCCCGGAGAACGAAATCACCCCGGCAAAACGGAACCCCTCCGGCATCGCTGCCGCCAGAGCCGTGCCGTTGCCCAGCTCGTAGTCTGCCTGCAATACTGTGATCGCCCCGGCGCTGCTGCCAACCAGGATAATCTGGGAGGGGTCGATATTATATTCGTCTGCAAAGGTAATCAGATGCTGCACTGCAGAGAAGAGATCTTCCGTGGAGAGCCTGACTGCATTGTCAAGGCTTTTTGCCATAGACAGCAACCCCTTGTTCTTTATCCCTTTGAGTCCGAGACGGTAATCGGTGGCGGCAGTGACATATCCTGCATCTGCCAGACGGCGGCAGTATTTCACAACCCCCGCTTCGCGCTGGTTATTGTTTATAAACCCGCCTCCATAAACGAATATCACGCAAGGGTGCTTCCCGCAATCATCTTTGGGAAAGTATAAATCCATAGACAGGGAACAAGTATCCCGCACCGCAAATGTGGCCTCCATATCCCAGGCGGGAGAAGCCGCCAGGCTGTCCGGCTTGGATTCCGTCATCCCGGACTGGAGTGAATCCCCGTTGACATCCTGGGCATAGACCATATAAAATCCGGTCAACAATAAAAATGTAATCAGTATTCGTTTCATAATTCTTCAAATGGTTTTACAGGTTCCACCCCGATTCCGGGGAGAGGATTCAATGTTATCTTTCCGTCGGTGAGGCGCATTCCGCTGAAGCAGTCGTTGGAGAGCAGGATATTGCCGTCCAGGTCTGCCCACCTTGCCGCGGGACTTAGCTGTGCGGCGGCCGACACCGCAACCGAAGTCTCCGTCATACAGCCAAGCATCACCTCCATCCCGAGGCCGCGGGCCATATCGGCCATCTTGTGCGCCTCCCGCATCCCGGTACACTTCATCAACTTGATGTTGATGCCGTCGTAGGCGCCGGCAAGGCGGGGGATGTCGGCCAGCCTCTGGCAGGCCTCGTCTGCAATCACGGGGAGTGGGCTGCGCTCTGTAATCCAGGCGGCATCGTCTATCTTCTCTTTGGCCATCGGCTGCTCGATGAAGCTGACGTTGCGTTCGGAGAGCCAGTTTATCATATCCAGCGCCTCTTCCCTGCTCTTCCACCCCTGGTTGGCATCGACGCATATCACTGTATCCAGCTTTGCACGGATAAGGTTTATCATCCGCTTGTCCTTCTCCTCCCCCATCCCGAGTTTCACCTTCACCACCTTTGTCCACGAGGCCTCCTCTATCTTCTCGTTCACCACGTCATCGCTGTCGTCGTAGCCTATGGTGTACGAAGTACAGGGGGTCTTGGCCGCGTCATATCCCCAAAGCTGCCACCAGGGGCGCCCTATCACCTTGCCCACAAGGTCGTGCAGGGCGATGTCCACCGCAGCCTTTGCCGCAGTGTTGCGCTCCGCGAGGGCATCGACCTCAGAGAGGATGTCGTCCATAAGGAAGGGATCCTTGAAGCGGGGCAGCACCTCAGAAGCTACCCTGCCCAGGAAGGTGGTGACAGAGTCGGTGCTCTCTCCGAGATACTGAGGCATAGAGGCCTCGCCGTAACCCACAAAATCGCGCCACCTGAGGCGTACCAGCACCAGCGGGGTGAAAGTGCGTGAATAGGTCGCAATCGTGAAGGAATATTTCAGCTGCCCGGTATATGGGCGCCAGTCCATCACAAGGTCGTCAGAATACCCTGTCCTGCCTGGATGGCTGCAGCCCGGCAGTGCGGCAGCAGCCGCAAGGGCCGCCGACGTCCTTATAAAATCTCTCCTTTGCATATTCACAAAGTTATTAAAATTTTCTATTGTCAACTATAAGCGCTAACTTCGCAAATTGCGAATTCATATTACATTTATTCTAACCGACATGAAACTTGACGTAGTATTGGGCCTGCAGTGGGGCGATGAGGGAAAAGGTAAGATAGTGGACTATCTGGCAGAGACTTACCAGGTTATCGCACGGTTCCAGGGGGGTCCGAATGCCGGACACTCCATCCATTTTGAAGGAAACAAGTACGTGCTCCGCAGCGTCCCCAGCGGTGTCTTCAGAAAAGGTACAATAAACATAGTGGGGAGCGGCGTGGTGCTTGACCCGGTCACCTTCCGCAGTGAGTGCGAGGCCATCGAGGCCGCAGGCATACCTCTCAAGGAACGCCTTTACATATCAAAGAAGGTCCATCTGATTCTCCCGACACACAAGATAATCGACGCCGCCCAGGAGGCTTCTAAGGGCAAGGCCAAGATCGGCTCCACCCTCAAGGGCATCGGCCCCACCTATACCGACAAGGTGAGCCGCGTCGGCCTGCGCGTGGGCGACATCCTGGCTGCCAACTTCAAAGACCGCTTCGGCGCCCTCAAGGCAATGCATCTGGAGTATCTGCGCGCCTTTGATTTTGAATTCAATGCAGACGAGCACGAGGCTGAATGGCTCGAAGCAATCGATTATCTCAAGAACTTCAAGCTCATAGACGGTGAGTATTTCGCCAACGAGTGCCTGGAGAACAACAAGAAGATACTCGCTGAGGGGGCCCAGGGCAGTATGCTGGACATCGACTTTGGCTCATACCCCTTTGTAACCTCTTCCAACACCATCTGTCCCGGTGCCTGCGTGGGGCTTGGCATCGCGCCCCGGAATGTCGGGCGCGTATGGGGCATATTCAAGGCATACTGCACCCGCGTGGGCAGCGGCCCCTTCCCCACCGAGCTGAACGACGAGACCGGCGAGCGGCTGCGCAACAACGGCGCCGAGTTCGGAGCTGTCACAGGGCGTCCCCGCCGCTGCGGCTGGCTTGACCTGGTAGCCCTCAAATATGCGATTATGCTCAACGGAGTCACCGACCTGATTATGATGAAGGCCGACGTGATGGACGGTTTTGACACCATCAAGGTCGCAACCAGCTACATCGTGGACGGTGAGCCGTGCAAGATATTCCCGTTTGACACCCAGGCCGACATCCAGCCCGTTTACAAGGAGTTCAAAGGCTGGCAGAAACCGTTGGGTGCGGTCCGCAGTGAGAGCGACTTCCCCTACGAGTTCCGCGTGTTCCTCAAATTCATCGAGGAGGAACTCCGTATCCCGGTGAAGATCATTTCCGTTGGCCCCGACAGGGAGCAGACCATAATGCGCGAAGAAGAGTATTCAACCCCTTACCGTCAGAAATAGGTGTACGGTCTCCTGAATAAGATATCCTCTCCTGCAGACCTCAAGTCTCTCTCCACAGGGCAGCTGGAACAGCTTTGCGCAGAGATAAGGGAGTATATCATATCCTGCTGCGCCCATAATCCCGGCCACATCGGCTCCAGTCTCGGAGCGGTGGAGATAGCCGTGGCCCTGCACAAGGTGTTTGACGCCCCTCAGGACAAAATCGTATGGGACGTAGGTCATCAGGCATACGCCCATAAGATTATCACCGGCAGACGGGAGCAGTTTATGCACAACCGCGAAAAGGACGGCCTGAGCGGCTTCCCAAAGCGCAGCGAGAGTCCCTATGACGCTTTTGGCGCAGGTCACGCCTCCACCTCGATTTCCGCGGCGCTCGGAATGGCTGTCGCCGATAAATTACAGGGGATAGAGGCCAGCCACATTGCGGTAATAGGCGACGGAGCCTTGTCCGGCGGACTCGCTTTTGAAGGGCTGAACAATGCCGGCAGCTCCAAGAGCAATCTGCTGGTAATACTCAACGACAACCGTATCTCCATAGACGTACCTGCCGACGCCATACACCGACATCTGATGCGCATCACCTCCGGCGTCAGGTACAACCGCATCAAGAGCGGAATATGGCGACGCCTGGGTGCCGGTAAACTGAGAGACTTTCTCCAGGCCCTGACCCGCAGCACCAAGAAGTTCCTGCTGCACAACAGCGAAACGGTTTCCATGTTCGATTCCCTCGGGTTCAGGTATTTTGGCCCTGTCAACGGAAACAACCTCAAGCAGGTTCTTTCCATCCTGAAGCGTCTCAAGGGCATTGACGGCCCCAAGATTCTGCATCTGGTAACCGTGAAGGGCTATGGATACACCCCCGCCGAGAAAAATCCTGAACTATGGCATGCACCCGGTATGTTCGACCCCGAAACGGGCGAGCCGAATCCTGCAAAAGGCGGTCCGGAACGTTATCAGAAGGTCTTTGGCGAGACCATCACGGAACTCGCCGCATTCGACGGCCGCATAGTGGGCATTACCCCTGCAATGCTCCGAGGCAGCAGCCTGGACATAATGAAGGCGGTCTTCCCCGGCCGCGTCTTTGACGTCGGCATTGCAGAGGGGCACGCAGTCACCTTCTCTGCCGGTCTGGCTGCAGCGGGAATGCTCCCGGTCTGCAACATCTATTCTTCATTTATGCAGCGTGCCTACGACAACCTGGTGCACGATGTGGCTATGCAGAACCTCAAGGTCATATTCTGCCTGGACCGCGCCGGACTGGTCGGGGAGGACGGCGCCACCCATCAGGGAGCATTTGATATGGCAGCCTTCCGCAGCATTCCAAATATGGCCATCGCCTCCCCCCTGAACGAGCTTGAGCTGCGCAATATGCTGTTCAGCGCCACCCAGCAGGACTATCCTTCTACAATAATACGTTATCCCCGGGGCGGCGGCGAAGGCATCACCTGGCGCAGCGTTCCGTTTGAGAAGATACCCCTTGGCAAAGCTGCGCTGCTCAATGATGGCGGCAAGATTGCAATATTGTCCGTAGGTCCTATAGGGAACGGGTGCGCCCGCGCCGTTTCCGAAGCCAGGAGGCAGCTGGGAGCCGACATTCTCCACTACGATATGCGCTTTGTCAAACCCATTGACACTGAAGCTGTTGACGATGCCTGCCGGAAAGCCTCCGTGATACTTACCGCAGAGGACGGAGCAGCCATCGGCGGCCTGCACGGCGCAGTGAGTGAATATGTTGCCGCAAATCACCCCGGAGTGAAAGTTCTTGCCGTCGGCATACCCGACCGGTTCATTGACCAGGCAACCGTGAAACAACAGTATGAGGAGTGTGAAATGGGGTGGGAAAATATCCTTCAAAAAGTTACTGAATTTTTTGGCAATTAAAAAAAACCGCCTATATTTGCAGTCCCGAAAAAGAAGCGAAGCTATAGGCCGATATAGCTCAGTCGGTAGAGCAGCTGTTTTGTAAACAGCAGGT
>CAMKTW010000077.1 GCA_946415795.1 uncultured Bacteroidales bacterium | reverse complement strand
CGTTACCTTCCTGGGTAACACCGTTGTGGAATTCCCCAAGGAGAAGGTGCTTGCAGTGATGGTTAGCGGAGACGGCACTCCGATGGCCACCACCGGAAAGGCAACCGTAGATTTCTATATCGACGGCAAGACCGGTGAATATACCGTGACCCCTCTGCTGGCAGAAGGGTGGAGTGCGCATACCGTTTGGGAGAACGCAGTCAAGGGCAGCGTGGCCTTTACCGCTCCCGCACCCTCTTCAGACGCAACGGCACGTCTGTTCTTCTGTGACGGCATCGGCAATATGGTTACTACCGACATCAATTTTGCGCAGATGAAGATAGACGAGGCTTTCCCGGTGATGTATCCCGCGTGGGAAGCATACAACGTACCCGCTGCCGGAGGTACCGTGGCTGTATCGCTGTTCACCAACCAGGAGAGCTATGATGTTGCCATCGAGGGTGGCGAAGGGTGGCTTGAGAGAACTTCAACCAAGGCTGTCCGTGAAGACAAGATATCCTTTTCTGCAGTTGCCAATGATGCGGTTGAAATGCGCTGCGCCAAAGTGACATTCACAGCCGGTGTATATGAGCGGATCGTTTATATATGGCAGGACGGTGTAACCGTGGCAAGCGGTGAGAATCTCAGTGTAAACGGTACGGCCAACTGCTATATCGTATCCAAGCCTGGTGAATACTGGTTTGACGCAACTGTGATGGGCTGTGGCGACAGCGGAATCTTACCCAGCACTGCCGCTCCCAATGAAGATTTCCCTGCATCTACCATTTTGGAGCCGGAGAAAGTTAGTGTTGTCTGGAACTCCGGCGATGTCATAACAGATGTCAAGATGGAGAATGGAAAGATATCTTTTACTGCTACCGGCAACAAGGGTAATGCATTAATTGCAGTCAAGAACGCCCGTGACTTTTCCATCTGGAGCTGGCATATCTGGTGTACCGATGTCCCTGCGGATCGTACCCATACAAATCCCGATATGCTGCAGTTTACTACTTTGGACCGTAACCTTGGCGCAACCAGCGCAAACCCTGAAGACGGGGAGGCTACCTATGGCCTGTATTATCAGTGGGGCCGCAAGGACCCGTTTGAGGCGGCGACGGTTTTGAGAAATATGCCCAGGAACAGTGCCCATTCCTTTGCTTTCGGAATAAGGTATCCGGAACGGCCCTACAGTCAGGATGGTAACACCGAGGGTAACTGGTACAAAACCCTCAACATTTATCTCTGGGGCAACCCCGATTACGGCAAAAACCGTATGGTCAAGGATTTGAAGAAGAGTATTTACGACCCTTGTCCGGTGGGTTATATGGTTCCCCCTGCAAACACATTTATGATTTTTGAAGACGAGTCCCGCACGCAGTTCACCGAGACCGGTCTTGTGGTCAGGGGTGAGTATGGGCAGACCAGTTATTATCCGTTTGCCGGGAGGCTCTATGAGTCTCAGACCTCTGCCGGTTATGAACTGGTCCTGTGGAACTCTTGTGTTGCACGGTATGGTATCAATGGTTCAGAGATTGCCGGCGGCTCACAGACCCTTGTCAACAAGGACTCCCGCGCTATGTACTGGTATCAGGGAGATATCCGTTCCCGGGTTATTCCTGTAAGATGTGTAAAGCAGGTTACTGAATAATGAGAAGATTGTCCATATTATTGTTTACAGTCCTCGCTCTGCTGGCAGTTTCCTGCGACAAGGAGGCTCAACGGCAGATAGAGGAGCTGAAGCGCTCGATGGCGGAGTTGGAGAGCGGGGTAGAAGACATAGGGATACCCTCTGCCGTGACGCCTGCCGTCGAGACGGTAACTGATTACTCGTTTTCCTTCAAAGAATCCAAATATGGTGTTGATGCGGGCGGCAGCGTGATTGTCGGGTATTCTCTTCCCGAACCATCCAGCGTCACTGTCAGTGTAAACACAGGTGAGGGGTGGAGCGCCAGGGTTAATGCCACCGGCGATACTGAGGGTGAGATCGTCATTGTCGCACCCGATCCTGCCTCACCTTGCGATATCGTGGCATCAGCCACCACAGAGAGCGGCAAGAAGGCAGTTGCAATAGTTCCCGTGATGGTACGTGACCCGTATAGCGATGCAACCCGTCCAAGAGCCAATCTTTTAGGCTATTATAGTTTTAAGCCCCAATGGGCGAACCAGGACAACTTCAACAAACTGGCGGCGGCGGGGCTTACGTCTGTCACCGTGGAGTGCGGCGATTACGACTATAAAACTCAGATTGAACTGGCCTGGAAAGCGGGGATGAAATCCCTTGCAATCATAGGTTTCGCCGGTAGCGGCTGGGCCTCAGACCCGGAGCATTACACTTATCTGGACCAACTGGTCGGCTATCTCAAGAGGCAGCCGGGTCTGCTGGGATACCATATATGCGACGAGCCCAGCGCCAGTGACAGTGACATAAAGCGTCTGAAGAGGATCCGGGAGAAAATTGAATCGCTGGACCCCGACCATCCGGTATATATCAACCTGAATCCTGAAGGTTCAAAATACTCCCTTGGTACAGACACCTATCGTGAATATATTGAGGCTTATGCCCGCGACTGCGGTGTAAAGTTCATATCGTTTGATATGTATCCAATCCTGGAAGACGGTACTTATATGCAGAATTGGCACAGGTGCCTGCGCACCGTAGCCGACGTCTCCCGCCAGTACGGCATACCCTTCTGGGCTTTTGCCGCCAGCTGCTGGATTAATAACGAGAGTGGAGTCATACACCGCGGACGTCCTTCGGTTGAGAATCTCCGTCTCCAGGCATATACAGATATGGCTTACGGCGCCCAGCTGGTGCAGTTTTTCACCATCCAGCAATACGGCGGCACCACATTGGCTCCCATTATGCACAATGGCGAATGGACAGAAGCGTACGATTATCTCAAGGATGTATGCCTGCAGATCCAGAAGCGCGGCTATGTGTTCAACGGCTGCAATGTCAGCAGGATCCGGTTCAGCCAGACTCCGGCGTCAGAGAGTATGAGCCTCTCCACCGCCGACCTCCCCGGGCAGATTGCATCTCTTGAGACCAGCGACACAGCTATGGTGTCGTTCCTGGAAAACAATGGCAACGAGTACATCGCAATAATAAATCAGAGCTATACGTCCAAGATTTCTGCTCAGGTAACCTTCAACGAGATGGTATACACCATAGAGCGTGACGGCTCTTTTGCCCTGCAGCAGCCCTGCAGCAGTGAATTCACGATAGACGAAGGTGACCTTATGGTCATAAAGGTTAAATAATGGAAGTGAGACGGACTTTTATCATACTTGCCGCGTTCCTGATCTCTGCAGCATCCTGCAATAAAGAGGATAAGTTGCGTCTGGAGCGGTTACAGGAAGAACTTGACGCCTTGCAGAACCAGCCGGCACCGGAGGTACCTGATCCGTCTGTGGAGCCGGTCCCCGGTGAGTATCGTTTTACCTTCGACAAGGAGCTGTACGGTGTGGATGCCGGCAGCAGCGTTACTGTCAATTATACCTTGCCTGAAGAATCCACCGTTGAGGTCTCTGTTATCGGCGGGTGGAGTGCAACTACCACGGGAGGAGCAGAAGGCTCTGTAACAGTAAGCTGCCCTGATCCCGCACAACATGGTGAGGTGGTTGTCACAGCAACCTCGGTTTCAGGCCTGCGCACAGCTGCGACTCTTCCGATAATGGTGCGTGACCCATATAGCGATGCAACCAGGCCAAAGATCGATGCTATGGGTTATTATAGCTTTAAGCCGTGGAATGCGACTCTGGAGAACTATCAGAAGCTTGCCGATGCAGGCATCACGATGGTGACTGTTGAGACTGACGAAGATGATTATTTAGATCAGATGGAAATGGCCCGTGCCGTCGGTATCAAAGTGCTGGCAGTCATAGGATGGGCCACGTGGAATTGGTATCATTCCACGAGTGATGAGAGTCTGGAGGATTTGACACATCTTATAGAGACTTTGAAAGACCGGCCCGAGCTCTATGGATATCACATCTGTGACGAACCCTCCGTGAACGAGGTTTTCGCGTTGATGGCCATTGAAGACAGGATGATGCAGCTTGACCCCGGTCATCCGGTATATGTAAACCTGCGCCCCAACGGATCGTCCGAGGGAATGGGTGCGAGCACATATGAACAATACGTAGAGATATTCGCCTCAATGATGCATCTCAAGCAGCTCTCTTTCGATATTTATCCGGTATTGGAGGGTGGGTTAACCCAGAGTGACTGGCATATGTGTCTTTCTACCGTAGCATCTGCGGCCAAAAGATACGGAATGCCGTTGTGGACATTTGCCGCGAGTTGCTGGATAGACAAGGAGGCAGTGCTGTTACATCGTGCAAAACCTAACGTGGCGAATATTCTGTTGCAGGTGTATACCAATCTTGCATACGGCGCCCAGATGGTACAGTACTTTACCATCCAAGATTACGGTGGTACCAGTTATGCCCCCATTATGCGCGACGGCACATGGACACAGGCTTATGACGACCTCAAGACGGCCAATCTCACAATGCAGAAAAGGGCGTTTGTGTTCAAAGGTTGCAACGTTATAAAGATCCGCCAGCTCGGTAATGCAGAATCACATGAAAACGCCCTCTCTATACTCGATTTCCCTCCGGAGATAAAGAGTATGTGGGTCTCTTCTTCCGCAACGGTTTCTTTTGTTGAGAACGGCGGGGATAGGTATATGGCGGTTGTGAACAATTATTGGCCTATAGATCAGGTAATTGCCATAGAACTCAATGAGCCGGCATACTTGATTGGCAGTGACGGCCAGTTCCAGGAACTTGATGCTGGTATAACCCATATTTCGCTACCTATGGGCGATATGGTTGTGATTAAATACAGATAGGATATGAAAAGGACAATTAACATACTTATGATTTTTGCGGCCATTTTTATCGCCGCTTCGTGCAACAAAGAAGACAAACTCAAGGTAGAGCAACTTCAGGAAGAACTTGAATCGCTGCAGAAAGGGGATTTGCCCGGAGTGCCCGCTTCGTCGGTAGAAGATGTTCCGGACGATCTGCCTTTCTTCTTTGCTTTTGACAAGACCAGGTATGGAGTAGATGCCGGCAGCACCGTTTCCATCCCCTATACACTCCAGCAGGCCGCTACTGTTACAGTTTCCGTCAAGGGTGGCTGGAAGGCTGTTGTCAAGGCCTCGGGTCCGGCAGAAGGTACAATAGAGGTTACCGCTCCGGACCCTGCTTCTCCCGTGGAACTGGTTGCCACGGCAGTCACAGAGGACGGGCTTGAGGCCGCTGTTATTCTGCCGATTTTGGTGCGTGACCCTTATACCGATGCAACCCGCACAACCGTGGGTGCGCTGGCATATTATTGTCTGGATACAAGGCTTGCTATCGATTATCATTTCCAGAAGCTGGCGGAATGCGGTATGAATATGATTACTATCGAGGAGGTCAACAACTGGGAGACGCAGCTTACCCTTGCGGAAAAATATGGTATAAAGGGTGTCTTGTTCGTAAACGGCTCCGCAGGCGATTATTACCGCGGCAATCACGCACGCCTGGAGCAGACCATTGCCAAGGCCAAGACATATCCCGCCCTTGCCGGCTATCAGATATATGACGAACCTTCTACCGAAAACATTGCCCAGATCAAGTATGAGAAAGATGCTATCGAGTCTCTCGATCCCAACCCCGGGCATCCTGTATATGTAAATCTTCACCCTTCCAGCGCGTCCAAGAGTTCGCTGGGAGTAGAGGATTATTTCGAATATGTAGAGACTTTTGTCACAGAGTGCAACCTCAAGTTTATCACTTTTGACCAGTATCCTGTGTATCAAGGGTATATCGATCCCACCTGGCCCAGGTCACTGGCGGCCGTCAGGCAGAGTGCATTGCGCCACGACATCCCTTTCTGGGCTTTCGCCTGCAGCTGCCGGGAGTGGAACAGGGTGGATCCAACCTTGGAAACTCTCCGCCTGCAGTGCAACACCAACCTTGCGTACGGTGCGCAGGTAAACCAGTTCTTCGTGTACCGCAGCACATCAGGCACCGATTTGGCCCCGCTGCAGACATGGGAGTACAATCCCGACGGAACCCAGCGCTGGGACGTTGCCAAGTACACTGCTGCATATGATGTCCTCAAGGCATATTGTACAGAGATGCACAACCGTGGCTATGTATTTGCCGGAGGGGATGTCAAATGCTTACGCAAGACCCACATCCTTGACACATGGGTGGAGAACCTGAACGACAAGGACTTCCCCGCGCAGATTGCCGGCCTTAATACCAGCCTTGAAGCGATAGTCTCTTTTGTAGAGAATAACGGCAACGAGTACATGGTTGTCGTAAATAGTTTGTGGAACTATATCCAGCGGGTTGTCATAGACTTGAACGAGGTTGTTTACCTTATTGACCATAACGGCCAGTTCACTGAACTGCAGCCTGGACAATCCCAATTCACTCTGGGAGGCGGCGATATGCTGGTATTCAAATACAGATAGTCTGGATATGAAGCGACTGGCCTCCATACTTATGGCCGCTGCGGTTGCAGTGTCGGCGTGCGCCCCCTCGCAGACAATCGTCCGCTATACGGTAAAGGTGGAACAGGAGTACCCCCACGACACCCTTTCCTATACCCAGGGGCTCTTTTTTGACGGAGACACATTGTATGAGTCTGCCGGCCAGTACGGCGAGTCCCGACTGGCCATGGTCGACCTTGCCACAGGCGTGCAGGTGCACGGGGTCCGGATGGACAAAAGGGTTTTCGCGGAGGGGAGTTGCAACATAGGTGATGACATCTACGTCCTCACCTGGCTGGAGGGAATCTGTATGGTTTTCGACAAGAAGACCTTCGCTATGACCGATACGATGAAGTATAACCGTCAGGGATGGGGGCTCACCACCGATGGAAACCAGCTCATAATGAGCGACGGCAGCGCCCAGCTCTATTTTGTCAACCCCAAGACCTTCACCACTGTAAGAAGCGTCACCGTGCGCCGCAACGGAAAGAGCGTTAATATGCTCAACGAACTGGAATATATCGACGGTAAGATATGGGCTAATATCTATCTCAAGGATGAAATCGTTATTATCAATCCCTCTACCGGAGAGGTAGAGGGGGTGATCGACTGCCGCGGCCTGCTTGACAAGAAGCTGCGCACTTCCCGCACGGATGTGCTCAACGGCATTGCCCATCACAAGGCTACCGGCGCTATCTACCTGACAGGCAAGTATTGGCCCAGGATGTACAGGATTACACTTGAACAAAAGAAATAAGATGAGGAAACCGCTTTTTTTATTATTGGCGCTCCTGCTTGCTACGGCGGGATTGTTTGCCAAAGAAAGTATCAAGTTCGACAGAGCCCGCTACGGGGTCAGCGCCGGTGACAGTGTCACCATAAAGTACTCTCTGCCCTCAGAAGGGAAGGTGGCTTTACGCTGCACCGACGGCTGGAGCTCAAGGGTGATTCCCAACGGAGGCCGCAGCGGCTCCATTGTCCTGACCGCCCCCGATCCTGCACCGACTCCGGACATAATGGTGGATGTCATCTATCCCGGAGGGGAAGAGCAGTTCATTAATCTGGATATACTGGTAAAGGACCCTTATACCGCCGCCACACGACCCAGGGTCGACTTGCTCCCCTTCGGCGGCCTTGACCCGGTCAATACAACCCGGGAGGATTACCGGAAGGTGGCAGATGCCGGTTTTACAATGATTACCCTGGAGGGAGGGGAGAAGTTGGATATGAACGGTGACGGCGTCCGCGACGACGAAGATATGCTCC
>CAMKTW010000076.1 GCA_946415795.1 uncultured Bacteroidales bacterium | reverse complement strand
GAAGATAAACTCTCCGTTGTGCGGCTGGATGAATACCGCGTCGCTGGCGGGCCAGTCGGGGGTAACGGTGGCCTCAATGGCCTTCCATTCTCCATTCTCGTCCAGATATTCAGGGTGCAGGTTGCTGTACCATCCGCCAAACTCCTCCAGAGGCCCGTAGTGGAACGATATCATATCGGTGGTTATGGGTTCGTCCCACCGGTAGCCGAAATAGTCCTGCTTGGGAGCATTTGATTTTTCTCCCAGAGAGTAGAATGCCGCTCCGGGACCGCCCACCACGCCGTCATTTATCACATCCACTGTATAAGCGCGATAAGTCTTGGGTATCGTGAGCCAGCAGGAATCCAGGGTGGCAACGTCGGTCTTTCTGGTAAGGGCCAGTATCTCGGCAGCATCGCCGGCCAGGTTGCGGCCGCGGTCGGTGGGCATAGAGAAGGTACTCTCCGCCACCGGAGCGGGCTTGAATATGGCCTTGGTGTTGATGGTATAGATCTTTTCTCCATTCTCTTCGCGTACGCTGCCGCCACGGGCCAGGATAATCTTCTCTGCCAGCACCACCGTGCGCTCTATGATGTCCTCGATGGAGGCATCTGGCATATCGTAGCGGGTGACGTTGATGTAGCGGTCGTTGAAAGGTTTTGTCCAATGTTCGAACGGCATCGCGCGGTCCAGGGGGACGCTCTCCACACCGTTAATCACGCCCAGCAGGCCGCAGATGGTTGCGGTCTGGTTGTCGCAGTCAAAGCCCAGGGCACAACCGATCAGGAGGGTTTTTTCAATGTCTCCTTCGCCATAGAGCAATGCGAGGATGCCCATCGCACCGTTGAGGTCGGCGTTCCAGATACTCCTGGTGATGTCGGATTCGTTGACATACAGCTCGTCTGCAATCGCCTTGCGGGCGGCGTGCCAGTCCTGGGGATTCTGCTGCCAGAGGTCCAGACATTCGTCTATTATGGCGCGGAAACGGTCGTCTTTGGGAAGATACTCCTTGGCGTGGCGCACCAGGGTGGGGATGTCGTTCTCAAAGAAGGCCTCGGAATACATTGCGCCGTAGACCACTGTGGGAGACACTGCCCAGTCATCGGAGGTGATGCGGGCTGCCCAGTCGGAGATGCCGGCCGCGTAGGCGGGCATTCCGGGGGCGGTGTAGGCCCAGATTTCGTTGATCAGCTGGGGATCGATCTGGAACCAGTGGGGGTTGTATTCCTTCTTGCCGGTGTATGGAGGTGTGAAGCCGTAGTGCATAAGGCCCAGGGCCGCACGGTTCGCCAGCCATACGCGGTCGCGGATGTGGTACATCCACCCCTCTTTTACCTGCTCGTATGTGATGTCGATGCCATATTTCTCCATCATAAGCAGATAGAGATATTCCACGTCGGTGTCGTCGTCGGAGAAAGCCCCGTCCACCGCGGTCATCTTTGTTATCGCCTTGTTGAAAACGAAGGGGCCTTCGCCGGGCTCGTCCACAAACTTGTTCTCATATTCAAGTCCGTAGATGTTACCCACCATCTGGCCCAGCCACGCCCCGGCAATCTTATCTTTAAGCTGGGTGCGGGTTATCTCCTTCTTGCCGGAGTCGGCGCAGGAGGTAAGAAGTGCGATAACCGCCAGTATTGATAACAGTCGTTTCATATTCTAATATCCGGGGTTCTGTCCAAGGTTGGGATTTGCGCCACGGGCAAGTTCGGGGATGGGGAGAAGAATCATATAATCCTTTCCGGCATCGGGCTTGGCCCACCAGGGCTCCAGATATTTACCGAAGCGGATAAGGTCTTCGCGCTCCCAACCCTCAATGGCCATTTCGTGAGCACGTTCCAGGAAGAATTTGTCAAGTGTGCAGTCGGCAGCGGAGAAAGGCTCCAGCCCGGCACGGATACGGATGGTCTTGAATTCAGAAACCGCAGCTGCCTCTCCGGCCTTGTTGAGGCGGATGAGAGCCTCAACATACATAAGTACTACATCGGTATAACGCATCAGGTAGAAGTCGTTCTCCATACTTACCGTATAGTTTGTGAGGCTTCCGTCGCTCTGGTACGGCCATTTGATGATGCGGGCGCCCTCGGTCTTGGCGAGGCCTGCGCCGTATTTAGATTCGGGGATGTTGATGTCCTCAAGGAACATATCCTTCATAATGGGTTTCTTGTTGGCATCGACACCGTCTTGATATTGAACCCTGTTGCCGCTCAAATCGTAGATTTCGCCAAAGAGCCAGGTGGCCTTTTTGCGTAAGTCGCCGGGCTCATAGGTGGCAAGAAAGTCGGGCTGACCCATAAAAGTACCATCCCAGGTGCTGCCGACTTTCCAGATATCTTTAAGATTGTCGTTGAGGGTGATCACATAAGGGTAGAAGGCCTCCTTGGTGTAAACGCTGCTGTGAGGAATCGCAAAGATGGCCTCAGAACCATTTTCATTGTTGACAGCAAAGATATCTCCATAATTCTTTGTAATGGAATAATTGTGGGTATCCATAATGGCTTTGCAAATGTCCTTTACTTTCTCCCACTGAGGAGTGCCTGTCCATACTTCTGCATTCAAGTAAAGCTTGGCCAGCAGGAAGTTTGCCATATCATAGGTTACGCGGCCGTAATTGACAGCAGAGCGCGTCTTGTCAAGCATAGACATATTATCCTTGATTTCAGTCTCCAACCAGGCATACATTTCCTGACGGGTCTTGGTCTTGGGGTAGTCTGTCTGCGTCTTGTCTATGGAGAAGGGAACCATACCCCAGCAGTCCACAGCAAGGAAGTAGTAGAAGGAGCGGAGGATTTTGATCTCTTGAATCGATTTTTTCAGGAAGTCTGAATCCCCGGCTCTCTGCAACTCATATATAGCGTCGTTGCAGGCGGCAATTCCGTCGAAGCAGAAATCCCAGCCTTTGCGAACCAGTTTGTTGGATGTGGGGATAGAGTGGGTCTGAAGTTCACCGTAACGGGTCTCGCCCCACGCACCGGAGTTGGATTTGGGCACCGCAACCTCGTTGGAAAGCTGCATTATCAAGGTCCACATACTTTGCTCCGCTCCCCATTTCTGAAGTGCGGTATACGGACGGGTAGTATATAGAACCAGATTCTGGTCGTCACTCAGGAAGTCTTCTGTGGGCATCTGAGAATAAATCTCTTCGTCAAGGTTCGTGCAAGATGCTGCAAGCACCAAAGCCATTATTGCGAATAATATCTTTTTCATATTCTCAAAGTGTTAGAAGTTGATTTTTGCACCGAGTGTGAATACTCTTGTGCGGGGATAGTAAGCAAGCGGTTCGATACCGGGAGCCAGTCCGCCGAGAGAAACCTCGGGGTCAACACCCTTATAGCCCGTGATGGTGAGGAGATTCTGTCCGGTAAGATAGAGAGAAGCACCCTTGAGGTAAGGATTATTCTTGACAGGAATCATATACGAGAGAGAAACGTTGTCAAGTTTGACAAACGTAGCATCTTCGAGATAATAGTCAGAATAGGTAACCTTGCCCACAAAGTCTGTATGGTCCAACCAGGAGGCGAGGATATTCTTCTGCCCGAGTTCGGAAATGTTCTCGTAAACAGCTCTCATCTGGTTGAAGACTTTGCCTCCGATTGCGCTTCTGATAGTGGCACTGGCAGTGAAATTGCCGAATCTTACAGAGTTGCTCCAGCCAAGGGTAAACAGCGGGTAAGCCGTGCCCAGCTTGATCCAGTCGGACTCCCTGTTCTGCTTTACACGCACGCTGCCACCGCCGTTGAGGCCATTGTATTCGGGGCCGTAGAAGCTGCCTATGCTCTCACCTTCGATAAGCCTCTGGCTATAGGCACCCACGGGGGTGTTGATCCAGCCGACCCTGTATTCCTGTCCCTGGAACTCCTCATTGGTGAAACTGATGAGCTTATTGGTATTGCTTGCAAAGACAAGGGAGGTGTTCCATTCAAGTTTTTCTGTTTTAACCGGGATGCCGGCCAAGGTAACCTCTATACCCTGGTTGCTGATAGCGCCTACGTTGGCAAAGAAAGTGTTGTAGTCGTAGGGCGGTACGGGCACCTCGTAATTATATAACAGATTCGTGGTCTTGCGGTAGTAGTAGTCAATTGCTCCGGAGAGCCTTCCCTTGAAGAAAGAGAAATCGGTGCCGACATTGAACTCGGCTTTCTTTTCCCAGGCAAGGTCGGGGTTGGCATTGCTTGCTGGAGCATATGCATTGGACCATTGTCCGTTATAGTAGAAACTGCCGGAAGTCTTGACCAGGAAGAGGGATTTATAACTGTCGAAGTCCTGGTTGCCGGTCACGCCGTAGCCGGCTCTGAGTTTGAGGTCGTCCAGCCAGGAGACATCTTTGAGGAAGTCTTCCTGGGAGATGCGCCAGCCAAGGCTGACAGCGGGGAAGAGGCCCCACTTGTTGTTGGTTCCGAACTTGGAAGAACCGTCATATCTCAGAGACACGGATGCGAGGTATTTCTCGGCGTAATTATAGATTACACGGCCGAAGAATGCGATGTACCGGCTACTTACGCGGTACGATGACATCTCTGCCTTGCCCGCCTTGAGTGCAGAACCGGCTGACATATTGTTGGTCTTGAAGAAATCCACGTCAAAACCGTAGTTGCTCATATAAGTCTCATTCTCTCCCTGTTGCTGGTAGGCATAACCGCCCACAACCTGCAATGAGTGTAGGTTGAATTTCTTGCTGTACTGCACAGTGCTTTCCCATTGGATATCTTCCCAGTTGTGGCCGGAGATTTCGGCGATACCCTTGTTGCCGGTTTCACCGGGATAGAAACGTGTCTTATAGTCGTGATTTTCGAACCGGCCGTTATTGTAACTGATAAAGTTTTCCCACTTAAGTCCGGGCACTGTAAGCACGTTCAAGGTAAAGCGGCCATTTACGCCTATCCTGTTGGCTTTGGACTGGCTTCTGCGCTCGTTGAGCATAGCCACCGGGTTGTAGTAATCCATACCCTCAACGGTGAAATAGCCGCCGTTCCGGGTGTCATTCTCGTCATAAACGGGTTCGGTGGGGTTGTGGAAGAAAGCCTGGCGGAAGATGCCGGAACGGGTTCCTTCGTAAACCCTGTGGGCATAGAGCAGATTGAGGTCCATAGTCAGCCACCCGTTGAGGGCTTCTTGATGGATATTTGTCTTGAAGAGGTACTTGTCGGCATTGTTGTTGCGCAACATACCTTGGTTCTGCTCTATATTGATGACGGTGCGGTGAGAGAAATTCTGGGAACCCCCAGCTATGGCAAGGTTGTGCTTATGGCTGATAGGTGTTCTGGTGACTTCTTTGAACCAGTCGGTCTCGGCACCGTAAAGAGAAGCCGCAGATGCGGGCTTGAAATTCTCGATAGTGCTCTTGAACTGGCCGGCGGTCATAGGCACTGCCCTGGACAGGAGGGTCTGGACGGAAACCTGGCCGTCATAGTCCACGTGGGTCTTGCCGGCCTTTGCCCTCTTGGTGGTGATAATAATGACACCGTTGGTACCGCGGGTACCGTATATGGCTGCGGCGGAACCATCCTTGAGGACGTCAAAGGTTTCGACCTCCTGGAAGTTGATGGTGCTGAGGTCGGCCCCGACCACACCGTCAATGATAATCAGGGGACCCTGGCCAGCGCTCAGGGTGTTGGTTCCACGCAATAGGATTTCGTAGGAGCCGTTGGGGTCGCCGCCGTTGGGATTGGAAATTACCAGGCCGGCCACCTTGCCCTGCAGCATACCGGATACGTCGGAGAAGGCGCCTTTGTCCAAATCTTCACTTCTTACGGAGGCTACACTCCCTGTAACTTCTTTCTTGGTGGTGGTACCGTAACCGATTACCACCGTTTCGTCCAGCATAAGCGCCTTTGATGGAGTCATTGATACATCCACCTTTCCACCGCCTTGAGGCACGGAGAAGGTAAAGTCTTCGTAACCCATATATGAGACTATCACGGTAGCGCCCGATTTCGCACTTATCGAATATCGGCCTTCAACATCCGTGGTAGTATAATCCTTACCGGCCACCAGTGCGGCGGCGGGCAGCGGCTCACCGTTCTCGTCGGTAACGGTACCGGACACAGTAACATTCTGTGCCATGGCCGGCCAGACAAGAAGAACGGCCGCTAACGTGAGTAATAATTTTTTCATAGAATAAATGTTTTACATACCGGCTTTTACAACGCAGGCCAGACCTGCCATGAAAAGTGCAAACATAAGTGCAAGCAGCCAGTAAACCTTCTTGGGTGCACCCTTGAACTCTTTCCAGATGAATACGCCCCAGATGGCTGCAACCATAGGCGCCCCCTGACCGAGTGCGTATGAGACTGCTGCTCCGGCAGTACCTGCGCAGATGTAGTTGAGGGATGTACCGAGCGCCCAGATGCAGCCTCCCAGCACACCTACCAGATGGGTGCCCAGGTTGCCGGAGAAATACTGCTTGTAGGTTACAGGCTCGCCGACGAAGGGTTTCTTCATCACGATGGTATTCACGATAAAGTTGCTCAGGAACACGCCCAGCGCAAAGATCACCATTGCGGTGTAAGGGGTCATCTTGCCGGCTGCGGGAGCGGCAAAGTTGTCGAGGTCGACGCCGTTGTAAACCAGTGCGGAGAAGAACGACATTATGATACCGGCCAGCAGCGCCAGGATGATGCCCTTGCGGTTCTGCCCGGGGTCACGCTGCTCGGAGGACACTTTGCCTGAAGCTATGCCGTTCACAATCACGGCCAGCACTACCAATACTACACCGATCCAGAGCAGGGTGGTGTTCTGGCCTGCGGTGGGGTGGAGCAGCAGGTTGTTGAGCACGCCCATAACCAGCGCGATGCCCACGCCCAGAGGGAAAGCCACCGCCATACCAGCCAGCGAAACCGATGCTGAAAGCAGTATGTTGGATACATTAAAGATTACTGCGCCCAGCAAGACCCAGCCTATGCTGGTCCAGCTGACCTGTGCGAGGTCCTGAAGGAACGGGCGGCCCTGGCTGCCTATGCTGCCGGCGGTGAATGCCAGGATCAGCGAGAAGATGACCATGCCGATAACATAGTCCCAATAGAAAAGTTCGTATCTCCAGCTTTTAGCGGCGAGCTTCTGAGTGTTGCCCCAAGAGCCCCAGCAAAGCATAGTGACAAAGCAGAAAATGACTGCAAGTGTGTAACTGCCAACGATGTACATAGTAGTATATTTTTAATTGTTATTATTCGAGCTCTTTACGGAAAGGGATAGAGGGCTGCGCACCCATCCTGGTAACGGAAATGGCAGCTGCCTTGCTGGCAAAGCCGACGGCTTTTTCCAGCGGCTGCCCCTCCGACAGGGCAACCAGCAGAGAGCCGTTGTAGGTGTCACCGGCTCCGGTAGTGTCCATCGCTTTCACCTTCATCGTGGGCACTACGCTGCTCCCTGCGGGGGTCCTTACATACGAGCCTTTGGAGCCGAGAGTGATGACCACGTTCTCGACGCCCTTGGCCATCAGGCAGGTGGCGGCGCGGTCAAGGTCGGCGTCGTTCTCTATGTCGATGCCGGTCAGCTGGCGGCATTCGGTCTTGTTAGGGGTGATCAGATACAGCCCTTTCAGCAATTCTGCGGAGAGCGGCGCTGCCGGAGCGGGGTTGATGATGACCTTCTTGCCATATTTTTTCCCTTTCGCTGCAGCGTATTCGATAACCGGCATCGGTATCTCAAGTTGCATCAGGATATATTCTGCCTCGCGGAAAAGATTGTCCGCAGCGTCAATGTCGGCTGTGGAGAGGGAAGAATTGGCGCCTGGGGCAACCACTATGCAGTTTTCGCCGTCGGCGG
>CAMKTW010000075.1 GCA_946415795.1 uncultured Bacteroidales bacterium | reverse complement strand
CCAATTGGCCGGCTCTCGATTGGGCCAGGATTTCTGGCGAATATGTGGAAGGTGTCCTTCCGGAAGCAATACAACAGTTGCGCAGAAGGGGTGGACAGGCCAGCTATTTCAAAAAGTATTATTACCATTATGTGTGGGAGTATGTGGATGGTATTCGTCAGGAAGTATGGAAGAGTACGGAGACCCGCGACCACGGCTTCTGGTTCCCCGGCGAACCCGGCCAGAAGTACCACTTCAACCCCGAAGACCCGAACTATTAATAATCAGACCAGCCAGAGCGGATAGATGGATAAAATATTCATTTGTAATCCTTAACTTTACTCCCTATGAAGACCTGGCTAATCCCTATGATATGCCTGCTGGCCGCAGCCTGCGCCGGCAGGAGTGAGGTGCAGGTGGTGGAGCATGACGGCATACGCTACCAGCCACTGGCGGTGGAGCGGCTGCCTGATTTGCCCAAGCCGCTGGTAGGGCACGTGGTGTTGCCGCTGGGCGATGGTTTCATGGCGGCAGGCGGGCACACCACCGGATTTGTCCCGGTACAAGAGGCCTTTGTCTGGAGCGCAGGTGCCTGGACTACCGTTCCGATGCTCTATCCACACGACACCCCCTTCGCGCTTACTATGAAGGATGGCCGAATTGTTATTGGCGGGGGGTATGCAGAGAGTTTTGGGATAGGGCAGACATGGGGCGTGGAGAGTTACGACCCCGCAACTGGCAGTTTCTCCCCGGAGCCCATTATGGATTTCAAGCGTGCGCACGCTTCTGCGGCGGAGCTTTCTGGAGGCAAACTTATCATCAGCGGAAATTGGTTTGCGGCAGATGCAACGGAACGATATGTATTTGACGATTACGACCGGCTATCGCGGCCATTGGCAGACACACTCTCATATCCGTATGTGCTTCGCTGCGATGTGGACAATGCCCTGATTTTCGGCAGCCGCGACGGCAGGTGTCTGCTGAGAGACTGCAGCATAGTAAGGAGATGGGATGGGGATTCAATAAAGGTCCCGCTACTGAAGCATTGGCAGCCGTATACTACTATCAACTACGGCCCAGTTGCCGATGAGGGGTTCATCGGCGATATGTCCACCGGCCATTTTATCTATCTGCTGCACGCAAAGGACAGCCTTGACCAGCACTCTGCAATACTAAAGGTGAGTGGGGAGACGTTCTCTATGCTGGAAACTTCAGTTCCGATTCCCTCCGAAGGCCCCTGGGGTAGGATTGGTTATTATGGATACCTGCAGGCAGACCGGCAAACCCAAACTGCATGGCTGCTGGGGATAGATGTCGCCAAGAGGGTTTACCTTGTTTCCGTGGACTATGAAGCAGCCCTTGGCGGGACTCCGGCGCCGCTTGCAATGTATTTCACTGAGCCCTTGGAAGATGTCGGGCAGTTCCCGACAAGCCGTTTGCTGCCAGACGGACGTATGGTGATAGCAGGCGGGATAAGCGACTCAAACTATGAGCCGCACGCGGCAACGTATATATTCTCTGTCAATCCTGTCCCCCGCCGCAGCGCTCTCCTGCCAACTCTGGCGGGAATCATTATAATTGGTGCATGTGCGGCGTTTGTTACTATCTGGCGCAGGCGGCTCAAGGTAGTGGAAGAGCCGCCGACAACGGAGCGGATGACAATGGCGCAGCGGATAGAATCATTGATGCGCGACCGGCAGCTTTTCAAGCGGCCAAACCTCCGCCTGGCCGATGTCGCAAGGGAGCTGAACACCAACACGACCTATATTTCCGCATGCGTCAATTCTGAAACCGGGTTGTCTTTCCCCGATTATGTGGCAACATTCCGTGTCCGCTACGCGCAGAAGCTTTTGTGCGACTATCCGGACAAACCTCTGCCCGATGTGGCGGCTGAGTCGGGCTTCGCGAATGAAAAATCGTTCTATCGTACCTTCAAGGCACACACCGGAAAAACCCCCGGTGATTGGAAGAAATCACACACCGAGGGTTTTTCTGATAAATAGTTAATCTTACTGGCTTAGCCCTGGATGGCTGCGATGCCGGGGAGGACTTTGCCCTCGAGGTACTCGAGCATTGCGCCGCCGCCGGTGGATACGTAGCTGACCTTGTCGGCGTAACCCATCTGGGTGACTGCCGCAACGCTGTCACCGCCGCCTACCAGTGTGAAGGCGCCTTTGTCGGTAGCCTCTTTCAGGGCCTGGGCTATTGCGTTGGTGCCCTTTGCAAAGTTGGGCATCTCAAACACGCCCACAGGACCGTTCCAGAGGACGGTCTTGGAGGCGAGAATCACTTCGCGGAACTTTTCAACTGCCTCAGGAGCCGCATCCACGCCCTCGTAATCATCGGGAATATTGTCGGAGGGGCATATAATGGTATTGGCGTCGTTGCTGAAATCGTCGGCTGCCACTACAGTGTCGGAGAGGTAAACCTTTACACCTTTCTTCTTTGCCTCGGAGAGCACGTTGAGTGCTACGTCCTGCTGGTCATCTTCACAGAGAGATTTGCCGACCTTGCCGCCGAGAGCCTTCTTGAAGGTGTAAACCATACCGCCGCCGATAACCAGGTTGTCTACCAGGTCAAGCAGGTGGGAGATGATGCCGATCTTGGAAGATACCTTGCTGCCGCCGATGATTGCTGTGAGCGGGCGCTGGGGAGACTCCAGAACGGTGTTGATGGCCTTGATTTCACCTTCCATCACATAACCGAACATCTTGTCGTTGGGGAAGTACTCTGCGATGAGGGCTGTGGAAGCGTGTGCGCGGTGTGCGGTGCCGAATGCATCGTTGATGTAGCAGTCTGCGTAAGAAGCGAGCTTCTTCACAAACTCTTTCTGGCTGGCCTTGACGGCGGCTTTTGCAGCCTTCTTCTCTTCATCAGAAGCGTCTGCAGCGAGACCTCTGGGCTTACCCTCTTCCTCTGCATAGAAGCGGAGGTTTTCGAGCAGCAGCACGTCGCCCGGCTTGAGGGCTGCGGCCTGTGCATCGGCCTTCATACAATCATCTGCAAACTGGATTTTGGCGCCGAGCTTTGCCTCTACGGCAGAGATAATGTGCTTGAGGGAAAACTTGGCTTCAACACCCTTGGGACGGCCCAGATGGGACATGATAATCAGGGAGCCACCCTTCTCAAGAACCTTCTTGAGGGTAGGGATAGCCGCACGGATGCGGGTGTCGTCAGTGATTTCGAATTTTTCGTTCAAAGGAACATTGAAGTCAACTCTCACGATGGCTCTTTTGCCGGAGAAATCGTAGTTTGAAATGTTTTGCATGATATGTTTGGTTAATAATTTCTGACCAAATGGGATGGACCGCAAAAGTAATAAATATTTCTGTTTATCCTACAATCTCACCCGGGTGAAGACGCTAAGAGGCAGTATCTTGCCAAAACGGTCAGTCAAAACAAGTTCGCCGCTTTCCACATCCGCTTTATCGTCAGGTTTGACGGCGCTGCGCACGGCCGTCTCCGACAGAAGGGAGGAGTAGCCGTTGGCGTAAAGGTTCAGTATAAGGAAGCTGTCCCTGGGGGCAAGGATCTCCCCCACCAGGCAGAGCATCTCATAGAGGCAATCGTCCAGTTTCCACTTCTCGCCGTCGGGGCCGTGGCCGTAGGCGGGAGGGTCCAGCATTATTCCCTGGTATTTATTGCCGCGACGGGCCTCGCGACGGACAAACTTGAGGGCGTCTTCCACTACCCAGCGGATGGCGTCCAGATGGCTGAGTTCCATATTCTGCCGGGCCCAGGTGACAACCTGCTTCACGGAGTCCAGGTGAGTGACATCTGCCCCGGCCTTGCGGGCTGCCAGAGAAGCGCCACCGGTATAGGCGAATAAATTCAAAACTTTTACCGGCTTGCCGCCGGAGTTTTCTACCAGTTGCCGGGTATTCTTGTAGATGAACTCCCAGTTGGGGGCCTGTTCGGGGAAAACCCCTACGTGTTTGAAGGAGGTCATGCCCATCCGGAGCGTGAGCCCCAGCGGCTGATATGTTACCGGCCACTGCTCTTCCATCCGTTTGAGGGTTTTCCAGGAGCCGCTGTCCTGCTGCCCTGCGGTGGAAAAACCACCGCCTGGGATAAACCGGGTGTGGGCAAGCCGGTTCCACTCGTCGTCGGACATGCTTTTTTTCCAGAGCGCCTTGGGTTCCGGGCGGATAGTGATGTACTTGCCAAACCGCTCCAGCTTGCAGAAGTCGCCGCAGTCTATCAATTCATAATCCTTCCAGGCGGGTGTAGGGCTCTCGATTTGCATAGGCTTCTACTGTTTCATTCCAGCTGCCATACGTTTTGCGTGTGACATGCGGGGACCTTTCTCCCTGGGTTCCTCTTTGGGGGTAATCATCAGCATCGGGCGTTTCTTAATAAAGCTCAATACAAGTATCAGGAGCCCCGCCAGAACAAACGGTATGCTAAGCAACTGTCCCATATTCAAAAGCATCCCACTCTCAAAATCAACCTGGTCGTTTTTGATGAACTCTATCAGGAAACGCATTCCGAACAAGACTATCAGGAATATGCCGAACAAAGAGCCTTTATAGACTTTCTCCCCCTTTTTCCAGTATGCCCAAAGGAGACAGAGACCCAGCAGCAGATAGCTGAGCGCCTCGTAAATCTGGGTGGGGTGGCAGGCTGCGCCGTCAGGAGGATAAACCGCTGGGCCGTATTCTGCAATCCATTGTGCGGAGCGGATAAACTTGAAGCCCCAGGGGAGGGTGGTTGATGCGCCGAATATCTCCGAGTTGAACAGGTTGCCCAGGCGGATGCTGCATCCTGCGAAACAGATGGCTATGGCCAGGCGGTCCAGCAGCCACATGGTATCGAAGTTATTCTTCTTGCCGTAGCGGCCTGCATACCAGAAGATAGCCAGCAGTACACCGATGGCGCCGCCATGGCTGGCAAGGCCTCCGTGCCACACCTTGATTATCTCGGCGGGGTGTTGGAAGTAGTATTCCGGCTCGTAGAACAGGCAGTGCCCCAGACGGGCGCCAACTATGGTGCCTATCAGCAAGGAGTACAGCAGCGGCTCAAGCAGGTCGGTATTCTTCCCTTCCCGGCTGTAGAACTTGGTGAAGAGCCAGTATCCTAAGGGGAAGCCCGCTATGAACAGCAAAGAATAGTATCGTATGGCCAGGGGGCCTATCTGCAACAGGACGGGGTTGACGTCCCATGTTACGTATAACAGGTTGAACATAAGCTATAGGGTGGCTATCAGGTTGCGGTCGCCGTAGCCGTTGTCCACACGGGCAGAGGCGGGCCAGAATTTATTGGCTTTAATCCATTCCAGTGGGAACGCTGCAACTTCCCTGCCATAAGGGTGGCTCCAGGAGTCGCTGCAGCACTCCACAGCTGTGTGCGGCGCCATTTTCACCGGGTTGTCGGCTGCGTCCAGCTTGCCGGCCTTGATGGCCTCGCACTCTGCGAAGATGCATTTCATAGCCTCTGCAAAGCGGTCCAGCTCAGAGAGAGGTTCACTCTCGGTGGGCTCTATCATCAGAGTCTCGTGTACCGGGAAGCTGAGGGTGGGGGCGTGGAACCCGAAATCCATCAGGCGCTTGGCCACGTCGGTGGCATCCACTCCGTATTCTGCCTTGAAGTGGCGCAGGTCAATTATGCATTCGTGGGCTACGCGGCCGCGCGCACCGTGATATAAGGTGCTGTACTGCGGCTGCAGGACTGCCGAGAGGTAGTTTGCGCTCAGGATGGCCATCTGCGATGCGCGGCGAAGACCTTCTGCCCCCATCAGTTTGATGTATGCGTGGGTAATGACCAGCAGGAGCGGACTGCCGTAGGGGGCGGCCGACACGGCGCTTATTCCGCGACCGCCGCATGCAGGCACCTCCGGATGTCCCGGGAGATACGGTGCGAGTGCCTTTGTGCAGCAGATGGGGCCCACGCCAGGGCCGCCGCCTCCGTGAGGCATCGCGAAGGTCTTGTGAAGGTTAAGATGGCAAATGTCGGCGCCGATAAAGCCGGGGGAGGTGAGCCCCACCTGGGCGTTCATATTGGCTCCGTCCATATAGACCATGCCGCCGTAACGGTGTATGATTTCTACTATCTTGCGGATCTTCTCCTCAAAAATACCGTTGGTGGAGGGGTACGTTATCATCAGGCCGGCGAGGCGGTCACCCGCCGCGGCCGCTTTGGCCTCCAGCTGCTCTACGCTGGTGTCGCCCTTGTCGTCGAAGTCTACTATGTCCAGCTCAAAGCCGGCCATAGTGGCCGAGGCCGGGTTGGTGCCGTGGGCGCTGGCGGGAATGAGCATAATGCTGCGCTGCTGCTGCCCCGTGGCCTTGAAATAGTTGCGGATAGTGATGAGTCCGGCATACTCTCCAGCCGCACCGCTATTGGGCTGCAGGCTGCAGGAATCCAGGCCGGTAATCACCGTAAGGTCGCGTTCCAGTTCGCCGATAATCTGCATTGTCCCCTCTACCTGCTCTTTGGGGGCGTAGGGGTGAACGTCTGCAAATTCGCGCCACGAGAGGGGCATCATCTCCACAGCCGCATTGAGTTTCATGGTGCAGCTGCCCAGCGGAATCATGGAGTGTGTAAGGGATATGTCGCGCCTCTCCAGAGATTTGATGTAGCGCATCATCTCTGTCTCGCTGTGGAAGGTGTTGAACACAGTCTCTGTCAGGTAAGGGCTCTCACGCAGCAGCGCCTCCTCCCTTTCCGGTACGGGGACAGTCTTTATCTGGAATATCTCGCACATCTGTGCTATCTCGGCGTCGCAGGAGAGTTCGTCAAAACTGATGCGTACAGTTTCGTCGTCGGGGTAGTAAAAGTTGAAGCCCTTCTCAAGGGCACGGGCGCGGATGGCATCCACGTTAGGGGCGTGCACCTCCAGGGTGTCAAAAAAGTCCTGGCAAGCGAGCCGGTAGCCGTTTTTCTCCAATGCACGGGCAAACAGGCGGGCATAGCCATGGGTCCTTGCAGCAATCTGCCGGATGCCGTCGGGGCCGTGCCATACGGCAAACATGCCGGTCATTATGGCCATCAGCGCGGATGCTGTGCAGATATTGGATGTCGCACGTTCGCGCTTGATATGCTGCTCCCGGGTCTGCAGGGCAAGGCGGTATGCGGTGTTGCCCAGACGGTCTTTAGAGGCGCCGATGATGCGGCCGGGGAGGGAGCGCTTGAATTCGTCGCGTGTCGCCATGAATCCGGCGGCAGGGCCCCCGAAACCCATCGGCAAACCCATACGCTGGACGCTGCCCACGGCAATGTCGGCACCCCAGGCGGCAGGTTCACGGAACATTGCCAGGGAGAGCAGGTCGCAGTACGCAGTAACCAGCATTCCCCGTCCGTGGGCCTTTTCGCAGAAGGGGGCGTAGTCGCGCATCTGGCCGTTGGCGGCAGGATACTGCAGGATGGCCCCGAAACAGCGCTCCTTAAGGGTATAAGTGTTGAAATCGCCAGTCTCCACAGAGATTCCGAGTGCCTCGGCGCGGGTCTTGATTACCGAGAGGACGTTAGGGAATATATTCTCATCCACAAAGAGCAGGTTGCGTCCGGCGGCGATAGCCTCCCGGCTGCGCAGGTTGTACATCATGCGCATCGCTTCTGCAGCGGCGGTGGCATCGTCCAGCATGGAGCAGTTGGCCAGCGGCAGACCGGTCATGGAGGCAATCATGGTCTGGAATACCATCAGAGCCTCAAGCCGCCCCTGCGATATCTCCGCCTGATAAGGGGTGTAGGAGGTGTACCAGGATGGATTCTCAAAAATGTTGCGGGCAATAACGGCGGGTGTCGCGGTGCGGTACCAGCCCATTCCTATCAGTGAACAGAAACTTTTGTTCTTGCCGGCAATCTGTTTAATCCGTGTCAGGTATTCCCCCTCTCCCACGG
>CAMKTW010000074.1 GCA_946415795.1 uncultured Bacteroidales bacterium | reverse complement strand
AAATATAGTGAATATTTTTATCAGCTATATCCGGAAGCACTCATTTTGCTCCCAATTCTTTAAATTCGCAGGTTGAAAAACATCAGAACTATGAGGTATATAAAACAGTTGTTGTTAGTATTGGGGTGCTCCCTGACCCTTGCGGCGTCGTGCAATAAGAATCCCGGTCCAGAGCCGCTTCCGCCTGACTCTGTTGAAGACAAGGTTGTCTTTGACCTGTATGTCTGCGCTGTGAAGCACGGCGGGATGGGACAGAACAAAAACGGTACTTTCGTGCGGCAGGTGACCGCCTTGACAGCTGACCAGCCAATGGTGGAATATACTGGCAAGGGGATAGATATCACTATGGATTATACTATGGAGAGCATCACCCGCGGCAAGTATTATTATCAGGTGCCGCAGGCGGCAACCGGAGGCTTTGTCAAATTCCATATAGTACGCAACGGGGACGGCGAAGAGTCGATAGTAGTGGACGCCGAGAGGCCGTTCAAGGAGAATACCTATTACGCACGCAAATATACCCACGCCTGGCTGGATGATGGCGCTACGCTGCTGATAGCCGGTACAGATGCTGACCACAAGGTCGTTTACTGGTCCAAACTGGCAGAAAGTGACCTCGCGGTAATAGCGGAAGGAAAGCTTGACATTTCTGTCCCCGAAGGCTTCACGGCACTCTCTACCTCCGGACTTCTCACCGTGCGCCCCACAGACGGCAAACTGTTCTATATCTATTATACGAAACCGGCAGACGACAATGCCGGGCGCACCACCCACATCGCGGTAATAGACCCTTCTACAATGAAGGTCACTGAAAATCACACGGTGCCGCAGGAGGTGATGGAAGAGACCGAGAGTGCCGCTTACGGCGAGCTGATGCAGACCTTCATCACCTACGATGAAGCAGGGAATATGTATGTAGCGGCGATGGTGACGATGAATCTCACCGGGAAAGCGACCAAATATGGCGTGCTGCGCCGGGTGAAGGCCGGTGAAACGCAGTTCGACCCCACCTGGAATGGTTTCCCCGATCCGGAGGGCCGGCTGATTACGGTTCAGTACGTCGGTGGCAACAAGATCCTGGCATATTCACGCGACGAGTCGCTTGGTACCAAGATCGACAGCCGCAGCCACTTCTATACCCTTATTGACCTGCAAACCTGCCGGCGGGAGCGGGTATCCTGCAACGGACAACCCCTGCGCTATTGCAGCGGATGGTATTCCCAGCGTACGGCCGTGTATGGGAAAAAGGCTTATATCGGCGTCACTGAGGGTGACGGTGAAGATGATTATCCGATGGTTTATATTTACGACACCCTCACCGGTACGGTAGAAGAAGGCGTCAAACTCTCAAAAGGCTTCTGCTTTGACATCATCAGGGTGATGAGCAGCGACGAGGACTAAAGAGAGAAGATGGCGCAGACAAACTGCACCAGGCACACCAGCGACACCATAACGAATTCTGCAAGGCGGTTCACAAGGACCGCCTTGTGTACGTCGGTAGTGGTTATTTCACGGTCGTTGGTGCCGATGAACGGCTTATAGACCTCCTCTCCAAAATAATCGTGCGGTCCGCCGAATCGGCAGTCGAGGATGGTGGCGAGCGCTGCCTCGGGGTGGCCGGAATTGGGGCTGAGGTGCTTCTGACCCTCTGTATGAACCTGTTTGATTTTGCCGATATTGCCAGAAACTGCCAGCATCAGGAACGCCGTAAGCCGCGCAGGAATCCAGCCCGCGACATCGTCGGTGCGGGCTGCGAACCGTCCGAAGTCCCGGTAGCGGTCGTTGCGGTAGCCTACCATAGAATCGAGGGTGTTTATCATCTTGTAGGCCATCATCCCCGGCACGCCCAGAAGTAACAGCCAGAAAAGCGGAGCAATAACGCCGTCGTTGAGGTTTTCAGCCAGAGTCTCCAGGGCTGCGGTGCGGATCTCTTGTGACGACAGGTTGGCTGTGTCGCGCCCCACGATGCGGGCAACCTGCTTTCGCCCCTCTTCTACAGAGCGGTCCACGGCGAGGAAGACCTCTTTGACTTCGCGTATCAGGGTGGTGCCTGCAAGGCAGAAGAATATGAGGATGGCCTCAAAAACTCGGCGCAGCCACACTCCGGCGCCAATCTTGTCGCCAAGGATATCGAGGCAGTAGAGCAGCCCCCAGGTCGTCGCCGCGGTTGCGGCTATCAGCACGACGGCCAGCAGCGCCCCTTTAAGGCGGCGGTGGCTGCCCCGGTTGAGAAATTTCTCGCCGGCGGCAATCAGTTTGCCGAAGCCCACGACCGGGTGTGGCAGCCGTGCGGGGTCGCCGAATATGAAGTCCAGCAGCCAGCCGGCTATTGTAGATATCACACGTGTCATCTTTTGACGTATTCTTCAATGGCAGTAATCAGCAGGTCATTTTCTTCTCTGGTCTGTGCGGCGATGCGGAAATGTCCGGACCCCAGCCCTTCAAAGTTTGATGCGTCGCGAATCAGCACCCCTTTCTCCCGTGCCAGCCACTGTTTGAGGTCGGCGGCGCTGCCTTTGAGAATGTGGCACAGCATAAAATGGGTGTCTGTCGTCTGGACGCTGATGCCGGGGATACTATCCAGGGCCCGGCGCAATCTCTGCGCCTCGTCCAGCAGGGCGGGAAGGTCTATCGGCGCTGTGTCGGGATGCTCCGTCAGGTATAGCCCTGCCTCGATGGCGAGGGCGTTCACGCTCCAGGGCATCCTTACCTTCCGGATTCGCTCCATCAGCTGCGGCGCTCCGGTGACATATCCCAGCCGGAGGCCGGGCATCGCGAATCGCTTGGTCATAGAGTGCAGCTGGAGCGTATTGCCCGCAGCGACGCCCTCTGCGGCAGTAAGCTGGTCCGCCAGGGCAAAGAAGCCGTAGGACTGGTCTATGATATAGGTCTTACGCTTGCCGGCAATCATCTCCTGCACCCGCTTCTTTGACAGGACGCTGCCGGTCGGGTTGTTTGGATTGCACAGCCAGACCAGGTTGGAGTTCTCCTGCACAATGTCGTGACCGTGGATACGGCAGGCATCCCCGTATTCGCTGAAGGTGGGGTGGAGTATCTGCGACCGGCTGCCGCAGAATGCCAGGGCTGTGAGGTAAATGGCCTCGGTGGCTCCATTGGTGACGCACACCGCCCCGGAAGGGATTCCTTCGCGGGCGGCAATGGCCCGCTCGAGGGTGTACGGTTCGGGCTCGGGATAATTGCCGATGGCGTCCAGCCGGGCCGCAAGATGCCGCTTGAGCGGCGTCAGGTCAACCTGTGAGAATACGTTCGAACTGAAATTCGCCCTGATTGGATGCCCGAAGCGCCACAAATCATCTCCGTGTCCGTCAATCATGGCTTAAGTATTTCATATAACTTGTTTATATCCACATTCTTGCGGATATGGTCCGCCAGGAGGTCATACTGCCGTTCTTTGAAAGCGGCGTAGTCAAATGGCGCGGCCTCGACGGCAAACCTGGCGGCGTGGGGTGCCAGCAGCCGCTCCACAAACGCGGGATTATCCAGGATGCCGTGGATGTAGGTTCCCATACACTTGTCATCGACTATGCATCCGTCTGCCTGGCCGCTTTCGAGCCTGGTCAGAGGTGTCATCGCCTCTCCCTGGGCGGCGACGGTAGTGCCCATATGTATCTCGTAGCCCTGCATATCTGCCTGGCCGCCGTCATCAAAAGAGAACCGCACCTGACGGGTGACCTTCTCCGGCAGCATAGTGGTTACGGTGGGCAGCAGGCCCAATCCAGGCATAGTCTCCAGCTCGCCTTCTGTATGGTGCGGATCCGTTATCGTGCGTCCCATCATCTGATAGCCGCCGCAGATCCCCAGCACGCTCGAGCCCTGGCGGCGGGCGCGCAGTATCGCCTGGCAGACTCCGTTGCGCCTCAGCTCGTAAAGGTCATCGAGGGTGCTCTTGCTCCCGGGGAGAATAATGATATCTGCCTTGGCGATCTCAGTCACATTGTTGCTATAGAACAGATGGACACGGGGGTCCTGCTCCAGGGCATTGAAATCGGTGAAATTGCTGATATGGCGCAGCAGCACCACCGCCACGTTTACCTTGCCGCGCCCGGCTTCGGCCGATTTTGCAGCAAGCGACACCGAATCCTCCTCTTCTATATGGATGTCGTGATAATAAGGGACGACTCCCAGCACCGGGATTCCGCACAAGTCTTCCAGCATCCGGCGGCCTTCATAGAAGAGTCGCATATCACCCCTGAACTTATTGATGATGATGCCTTTGACCATCTTGCGGTCGGATTCGTCAAGCAGCATCAGCGAACCATAGACGCTCGCAAACACTCCGCCGCGGTCGATGTCGCCTACCAGGATAATGTCGGCGCCGGCATACCTGGCCATAGGTACATTGACCAGGTCGCTGTCGCGCAGGTTTATCTCCGCCAGGCTGCCGGCCCCCTCCATCACAATCGGATTGTAGCGGGCGGCAAGACGGTCGTAGGCGGCAAATACCTCCTTACGGAGCTCTTCACGCCCCTCCCTGCGGAAATAGTCCCAGGCATCGCGGTTGCCAATCACCCGGCCGTTCAAAACCACCTGCGAGGTGTGGTCGCTCTGAGGCTTGAGCAATAGCGGATTCATATCGGTGTGGCAGGGGATGCCGGCAGCCTCTGCCTGCACCGCCTGCGCACGTCCGATCTCCAGCCCCTGGGGGGTGGCATACGAGTTTAGCGCCATATTCTGCGCCTTGAACGGGGCGGGGGAGTAACCATCCTGGCGTAATATCCTGCAGAAAGCAGTGGCGATGACGCTCTTGCCCACGTCGCTGCCGGTTCCGGCAAACATAACGGGATTCAGGCGTCTGTTCATATCCTGTTCTTGTATGTGAATTCTTTCCAGCGCTCTTCCGGCCAGTCCTGCATATTCATATCCTCGCGCGCCATCACAAACAGGAGGTCACTGAGGCGGTTGATGTATCTGAGGATATCCTCCGGTACGGGGTCGTGACGGTTCAGGGTCCAGAGCAGCCGTTCGGCGCGGCGGCATACGGCGCGGGCAAGCTGCAGCTGGCTGGAGACCGGAGTCCCGCCCGGCAGCAGGAACCACGCCCCGCTTCCGATCCTGTCGCATATCATATCCATCTGCGCCTCGCAGTCTGCCACCAGCGTCTCCGGCAGCGGATTGGGATTGCCGTCGCGGATGGCCGACGGCGTCGCCACCTGGCTCATTACCACCATCAGGTTCTCCTGGATCCCGTGCAGGGTATCCTGCCGGGCGTCATCTGCGTGCAGCAGGCTGCGTACCACTCCGATATGGCAGTTGAGTTCGTCCAGCGTGCCGTTAGCCTCGATTCGGATGTCGTCCTTGGGGACGCGTTCTCCCCCGTGTATCCCGGTAGTGCCCTTGTCGCCAGTACGTGTATATATGCGTGTCATACCAATCCGGATTATTATCTCCGCGAAATTAATGATTAATTTGTAAATTTGTAGGATATGAACAGAGCAAAAATCATCGTTGCGGGCATCGGACCAGGCAGTGCAGAAGATATCACGCCGGCCGTCACGGCAGCAGTCGCCGCGGCCGATGTCATTGTCGGTTACAAGTATTATTTCAAGTTCATCGAGCAGTTCCTCAAGCCTGGCGCAGAGTGCATCGATACCGGGATGAAGCGTGAGCGGGAACGTGCGGAGCAGGCTTTCCAAATCGCGGAGCAAGGCAAGACGGTATGCATTATCTCATCCGGGGACGCCGGCATCTATGGTATGGCGCCGCTGGTGATGGAGATGAAGCGGGAGCGCGGCAGCGACGTCGATGTGGAAGTTCTGCCCGGCATCAGCGCCTTCCAGAAGGCGGCCTCGCTGTTGGGCGCCCCTGTGGGCCACGATTTTTGCGTGATATCTCTCTCCGACCTGATGACCCCGTGGCAGAAGATAGAGATGCGTATCAAGGCGGCCGCTATGGCTGATTTTGTCACGGCGGTGTATAACCCCAAGAGCAACGGCCGCTACTGGCAGCTATATCGTTTGAGGGAACTATTCCTGAAATATCGCGACGCTGCCACTCCGGTGGGATATGTCCGCCAGGCAGGGCGGGAAGAGGAGCAGGTCATCCTCACGACCCTGGGTGGGCTGGATCCGGAACAGGTGGATATGTTCACTGTGGTGATAATTGGTAACAGCCAGTCATATATTGCTGACGGCAAGTTTATTACGCCGCGAGGGTATTATCGTGGAAAGGAGGGTGGCGCCGCCGGTATCGGGCAGGAGATTATGACAGAGAGCTTCCGCACCATAGAAGGTCTGCTCCGTAAACCCGACATACCACTTGGCCGCAAATGGGCGCTGCTCCACGCAATCCACACCACCGCCGATTTCGAAATGGAAAATATCCTTAACGTCGATGACGGCGCCGTGGAAACTCTCTACGAAGGGTTCGCCTCGGGGCGCATCAAGACCATCGTGACCGACGTGACTATGGCCGCCTCCGGCATCCGCAAAGGGGCTTTGAAGCGTCTCGGGGTTGAGGTCAAATGCTACCTTGGCGACGAGCGGGTGGCGGCAATGGCAGCGCAGCAGGGCATCACCCGCACGCAGGCCGGAATACGGCTGGCGGTGGAGGAGCATCCCGATGCACTTTACGCCTTTGGCAACGCCCCCACGGCGCTTATGGAACTATGTGCCCTGATCCGCGCCGGCAAGGCTGCTCCGGCAGGCATCATCGCCGCTCCGGTGGGTTTCGTGCACGTGTGCGAGAGCAAGCATATGGTAAAGCCATTCAAGGATATTCCAAAGATAATTGTAGATGGGCGCAAGGGTGGCAGCAATATAGCCGCGACCCTTTGCAATGCAGTTCTGACCTATGATGATGCCGCTGCCCTAAAACCTGGACGGGATGTGTAAGAAGTTTACAGTCATCGGCATCAGTGACAGCCGGGAGGTGTTTTTCCCTCCTCGGGTAATGGATATAATCGCAGGCTCGAGGGTATTCTCCGGCGGTGTGCGGCATCACCGGATAGTGGCACCGCTGCTTCCTGCCGATGCAGTCTGGATAGATATAACAGTGCCGTTGGAGGCGGTTTACGAGCAATATAAAAAGTTTGATTCGGTGGTGGTGTTCGCATCGGGCGACCCGCTTTTTTATGGATTCGCCGTGACCCTCAAGCGCGAGATGCCCGATGCTGCGATCGAGGTTTTCCCAGCTTTCAATTCGCTGCAGACACTCGCCCACAAGATGCTGCTGCCGTATGCAGATATGCGGTGCGTGTCTCTCACCGGCCGCGGCTGGGAGGCGTTGGACGAAGCCTTGATACGTGGCGAAAAGCTTATCGGCGCCCTTACCGACCATCGTAAGACCCCCGCTGCGGTCGCAGCCCGGATGCTGGAGTATGGCTACGATAACTACCGGATTACGGTAGGCGAACAGCTGGGCAACGAATCAGAAGAGCGGGTGAGGACTCTATCTCTGGAAGAGGCTTCCCGGATGGGATTTGACACCCCCAACTGTTTGATCCTGGAGCGGTTGTCGCAGCGCTTGCGTCCGATGGGGCTGCCGGATGGTGAGTTCGATCTTCTGGACGGACGGGTAAATATGATCACAAAGGCGCCGGTACGGCTGCTGACGCTCTCCAAGTTGGATCTGGCCTGCCGTACTTCCTTCTGGGACATAGGTTTTTGCACCGGCTCCGTGTCGATAGAGGCCCGCTCGATGTTTCCGCATTTGAAGGTCACCGCCTTTGAAGTCCGTCCCCAGTGCGAGGCCATTATCGACACAAACGCCCGCCGTTTCAGAGCACCCGGAATCGGTGTGGTTATGGGCGACTTTCTTGAGGCCGGCCTGGGCGCTCTGCCACGCCCCGACGCCGTCTTTA
>CAMKTW010000073.1 GCA_946415795.1 uncultured Bacteroidales bacterium | reverse complement strand
GCTTGTGGCCTTTTCGTGCCAAAAACACAACACTGAAGAGATTATTCCTAACGAACGGACTGATTATGAAGGTACCGTAAGCGTGGAATATAAAGGCGAGACTTATGATACGCCCGGTATCAAGGTGAATTATACTCCATCTGAAGATGGCAGTACAGCCGATATAACCATCTATCGGATCAAGTTCGTACCCCAGATGCCCGTCACAATTGATGTTACCATCCCCGCAGTACCGGTTGACAGAAGAGAAAACGCCATTTTCTTTTCTGGAGAGAATATCGTTCCGATGGCACTGGGGGGAGAAGTTCCCCGTTATCTGGTTACCGCTCTCAGCGGCACAATTGAAAAGGATAGCATAAGTTTCAGCTTGAATTTCGGAGATTTTCCTACCCGCTATTCCGGTATTCAAATCGTGGAGTGAAGAGAACATAATCATTAAAGCGATTTGGTTGAACCACCTTAATCTATCTTATGCGTAAATGTTTGTACTGGTCGGTTTTTTCTTTATGTTCAGAAGCATTGTGGACCGCTATTCCAGCAGGATATCCACTCTTCCCGACAAGGTTTCACCCCTGAAGACGTTTCCGCTTCGCGGGTGGATTCTGATTATCTTTATGACCTCTCTTGGACTGGTTCTCAAGATGATTCCAAATATCCCGCCGGAGTTTACGGCCTCGTTCTACAGCGGTCTTGGACCTATGCTCATACTGGCTGCGTGTCGTTTTGTGCGTAATGGAAATAAATAGTATTATGAGAATTTTATATGCTATCATCATTCTGCTTCTGGGATGTTGCCCAGTTGCGGCGCGCGATTATGAGGTATTCGGCCCGGAAGGCGGTATCGCGTTCAAGATAAGTTTGCCTGAAGGATTCAATCCGCAGACAGACCGGTGTCCTATGGTGATCCTGATGCACGGCATCGGACTTTAAAGGCCCCGTGAGAATCATTCACGGAACGCGTGACAGCATTGTTCCAATGTGGTGCTGCGAAAGGTTTGTGGAGACCTACGGCGACCGGTCAGAACTGTTAGTTGTAGAGGGGGAGAACCACACCATTACCAGAAAACGGAATGAGGTTGTCGCATCCGTGGTGAATTTCTTCAAAAAATATTTAATATCGCTTGCGATATAAAAATAAATATCTATATTTGCATCGTAAACGATATAATAAATCATTACTGAAGAAATGAAAAAAATATTAATTGCGATGATGCTGGGGATAATTTCTCTTGGCGTCTGTGCACAAAACAATAAACAAATGGCAAAGATATACGATTATAAGTCCCTCAGCAACACGGGCGCAGAAGTAGATTTCTCCCAATACGAAGGGAAGGTGTTAATGATTGTCAATACGGCATCAAAATGCGGTTTCACGCCTCAATACGACGGTTTGGAGGAACTTTACCGGAAATACAAAGATCAGGGTCTCGTTATAATAGGATTCCCTTGCGACCAGTTCGCAGGACAGGAACCGGGCAGTGATGAGGAGATTGAGGAATTCTGCCGTCTCAACCACGGCGTGACCTTCCCTCTGATGTCCAAGACCGAAGTAAACGGCGCCAACGCAGAACCAATATTTGAATACCTCAAGACCCAGGCACCGACTGAGGAATACAAAGGAATCAAGGCCAAGGCCACACAGAAGATGCTTAAGGGAATCAGTAAGAGTGTGGAAAAGAACAGCGACATCCTCTGGAATTTCACAAAGTTCCTTATCTCCCGTGACGGATCTGTTGTCAAGAGATATGCGCCGACCACGGAGCCGAAGGATATCGAGAAGGACATCATTTCTATGTTGTGACGGATAAGGAAGCATTCCCGCTCCCCTGAAACCACCCATCTGTCAGCATAGGCGCCAGTCGGCTCGTATTCCTGTATAAATGCTTATATTTGAGAGTAAAACCAAACAAATAATGAGAGTCCTCGTAATCGGCGCAACCGGAGCAGTCGGGAAAGACCTGCTTCAGATGCTTCTTTCAGATGAATCCGTCGAGCGGATAGACATCTTCGTCCGACGCGAAGTCAAGATTCCTTCAGCCAAACTGGCCGTGCACGTCGTGGACTTTGACCACCCGGAGACCTGGGCAGACCAACTCAAAGGCGATGTCCTGTTCTCCTGTATGGGCACCACCATCAAGGCAGCAGGCACGCATCAGGCCCAGTGGAAAGTGGACTACACATATCAGCTTGATGCCGCCAAGGCGGCCCGAAATAATGGAGTACCCACCTATGTGCTGGTCTCTTCTATAGGCGCCAATCCCAGGTCCAAGGTCTTCTATACCCGCATGAAAGGCGATCTGGAAGATGCCGTCCAGAAGATTGGCTTTGAAGGTTGCTTCATCCTCCGTCCGCCGTCCCTAATCCGCAAAGGGAGCGACCGCTTCGGCGAGAAAGCCTGCGTCGTCGCCCTCCGTGCCCTTAACGCCATCGGCCTGTTCCGCTCCTGGACCCCTATGCCCACAGAAGCCGTCGCCGCCGCGATGATCCGCCTGGCCAAGAGTGGCCACAAGGGCATTGAAATCATTGAATCCCAGAACATTCTCAAGGCATAGGGTAGTGGACATTAAGCATCATTATATTGAATAAGGCTCAGGAGATCTGCTGATACTGCTTCACGGAAACGGTGAGGACACCACTTACTGTGAGCATCAAATGTAGCCGTTCTCCAGACATTTCAGGCCTTATTGAACTTAGACTTCGGCTGTTTGCAACGGGGGCAGCGCCAGTCTTCGGGGAGGTCCTCAAAGGCCACTCCATCGTGCTCGGCTGGGTCATAGACATAGCCGCAGATCGAGCAGACGTATTTGCCGGAAGCCTCCTGCCTGGAAAAGTCCACCTGGGCCAAGACCGTCGGCACAGGATGGTCCAGATCCATCACGCGTTTGGCCTCCAGGTTCTCATAGCCTTGCGGGGTGTGGGTGCCGCAATAGACAGTTGGGTGATTGCGGATGAACTCCCGGATACGATTCTGGGTTTCGCGGGCAGCAGGAAGGTCATCGTACACCACGGACAGTTTGTCTTCATACAAGGCTTCGTCAACATAAGTGATGTCGCCGTGAAACATATAGAACAAACCATCCATCTCTGCAACCACAATGCTGTTGCCCTTGGTATGGCCTGTGGCTTTGATGAGGTAGATGCCGTCTGAAATCTTCTGGCTCTCAGGGAAATTGTAGTACGCCCCGTCGCTGAAGTTCACCGGAACAAGGTTTGCAAGCCCCTGGAGTTCAGCGGCGTCCATCTCGTTCTCATTTACATAAACCTTTGCAAAGGGGACACTTTTCAACTCGCCGCTATGGTCGGAATGGCGGTGGGTGAGGAGGATCTTAGTCACCTGCTCGGGTTTGTAGCCAAGTGCCGACAGTGCTTCCATATAGCTGCAAATATCCTTCCCGGTGAATGCCAGACTATTCTCGTCGGGCACTTCCTCGGGAGTCCCCGCAGGAAGTCCTGTATCGACAAGGATCACTTCGCTGCCGGTGTCAATCAGATAATTCTGCAGGCTGCCGCGATAACGGATGTTTTTGTCAAACTTGTCCATCCCTTCTTCGCCGCCGAAGACGAAAGGCTGAGAGTAGAAGCCGTCTTTCCTGAATTTGATTGCTTTGATTTCCATTATCGGCTTATTTTGCAGGTTCCCACTTGCAGCGGACTGGAGACACAATGGCACCGTCTTTTTTCAGTTCTACAAAGGCTTTGTCAACATCCTTGCGGTCGAGACCGGTGATTTCTGCGATCTTGCCGGCGCTGACGGGCTCACCGAATTCGCGCATAGCTTTCAATACTTGCTCTTTCATAATCAGTAATAGATTAAAATGTTAATATTCATTGTCGTTTCTGATGCCTGACGGCACATTTACAAAGTTAACCATTATTTTCCCCAAAGATGTGTATTTTTGCACCTTAAAATCAAACTATCACCCGTAGCAGTTGTTTTACGACGGAGTTATGGAGACAAGCCGTATTATTCTCAGGCCCTGGCGGGACAGCGACGCTGACATATTGTATAAATGGGCGTCGGATCCGGATGTCGGCCCGCGCGCCGGATGGGCACCGCATAAGTCCGTGGAAGAGAGCCTGGAGGTTATCAGGACAGTCTTCAAAGATGCGACAAATACCTGGGCAATCGAGTTTAAAGAAACTGGAGAGGCTATAGGCGCGATGGGTTATGGCCCGTCTTGCAATTGCAATCTGCCTGCACGAAACGGAGAGCCCCTTATCGGGTACTGGATTGCAAAGCCTTATTGGAATATGGGTATCTGCACGGAAGCACTCGGACTGATGATTGAACATATCAAAACGACCACAGATATAAAGTCTCTAATAAGCGGGCACTTCATAGACAACCCGGCCAGCGGCCGCGTGATGGAAAAGTGTGGCTTTGTGCCCACCGGGGAATGTGTCATTGACGAAAGCCAGTATCAAGGCCAGGACCGCCCGATCAGGGTACTCCGTCTGATGCTCAGATAATCTCGGCAGCCTGAACTACGAAATAGTGAATATCGACAAGTAATCAGCTATTTAAGCTCGAACCTGTAGATGTACAGGTCTTTCCCCGGTCCGGGATAAGAGACATATATGCCGCCGTTCCATCCGCATACGCCTTCAGGTTCATAAGGACCAACAATGTTGTCGGTAGGGAAACTCCAGGTCTGGCCGGTAAAGATGTGATTGACAGTCAGAAAAGTGGGCTCTGCTGCAAATCCGCAAGGGAAATATTGGTAGCCTTCCCAGGCACAGGCGCCCTGATGTACGGCCGGGTTGTTCATAGCCCCGGATGCCTTTTTGTTTTTCACCGACAGGTGGACGCTTTTGCGATGTCTGGACGGGATGGGGAAGTCCCAGACCTCTCCCTTCCAGTGCATACACAGTCGGCGGGTTTTTTCATCTATGAACCAGCCGGTGCCGCATTCGACCGGGACGGGGGTGTCCGTCAGGAATATCCTCTGAACCTCGACTGCGTGGTCTGTATAGAGGTCGTATACATAGCAGGAACCGTCCCAGGTGCAGTCGGAGACGTAGGCCATCGGGAACTGAGACTTGCGAGAATACTTCTTCACTCCGAAGGAGGCGTTGTTGCAATGGGAGGTGTTGCCAGGCAGATAATAGGATGATACAAACTCTCTGGCATCAAGGTTATAGACCAGGACGTGCCCGCCGTGATGGAACACAAAGGCGAACCCGTCGCGCACCAGCAATCCCTGAGGGTGGCCGCCCGGCTCCACATCGGCAGGGGTTATATCTCCCAGATTTATCACCAGGCTGTGATGCAGCTCAGGCTCCTGGGCATAAGCGGCCAAAGAGGAGTATGCGGCCATCAGAATAATTATCAAGCGGGAGAATTTCATCCGGATGCAAGTCATAACCTCGCCAAAGATAAGCATAAACAGGTCTATTCTAACCTCATCTTCATCCGCTGCCGTGCTTTTGTAACGGAGGGGGCGGAGATGCCCAACAGGGTGGCTTGCTGCGTCACTGAGAAGCCCAGACGGTCCAGTATGATGATGCGGATGTCTCCCCGGGTGAGACCGGGATGCTCTTTGCGCAGTGAGTCGGGGGAGATGCCGGAAGTATTACGGAGCACCCGCTCCAATTCTAGCCACTCATCCTCCTTGATATATCGCGGAGCGGCATACAGTTCCTGTAGCAGGTGATTCTGATTGGCCAGCGGCCGCATCATGAGATAGGTATCTACGTCAATATCCGGACCTGGTCCCTCTGATGGCATAAAGGATTCAACCGGGTCAGCACCTGCACGGATGACCATCAGGAAAGCCCTCACATTCTTGCCGAAAATCTCTGAAACCTGACCCATATTCAGTTGTGCACCTCCTTCAACGCAGGTCTGTGCCAGACCCATTGCAACCAGAAGCATCTGATAATAAACCATTTCTGCGTTGCGGCCTTGAAGACCCAAGGATTTGCCTATGGCAGAGAGGCATTCCTCCTTGAAACCAACGTGTCTGTCTATATAGTCCTCAAAAGAAGCAGCCTGCCTGGGATTTGACATAATGAGCCTATAGAGTTGAGGCTCATCCATTGCGAACCACACAAACGCCAGGCCGAAGCCCTTGAAAGGAGGGTTCAGGGAAAACCCTGTCTCAATCCGATTATGGAACTGGCGCTTTACTTCCGTCAATACAGCTGACATCAGCCCATCCATCGAGCCGAAGGACGAAAAAATAGGAGAGGCCCCGCTTCCCAGGGCGGCAGTCAGGTTACGTGCCGACAGGGACTCGGGTCCGTTACTCCTGATGAGTTCTATCGCTGTACGTATGATTGTTTCTTTCGTAAAACTGACTGGTCTTGCCATACTCGTTCCATAGTGCTTGCTGCAAATATATGGAATCGCCCCGCCTGTCCAATGAAAAAGAGCAAATTGTCCACATAAATGTCCATATCGGTTTTTATTTCGGAACGGTAAGTGCGCTAACTTTGCAGCCGAAATCATATGGACAGAAATGAAAAAACTGATTGCATTATTATTGATGGTATTTCCGGTGCTGACCGCACAGGCCAAAGGCGATTGGAAGGGAAAGGTGATCGATGAAAATGGCGAGCCGCTTCCGTATGCGACGGTAGCTGTCCTGTCGCAGGTCGATTCCACGGTGCTTTGTGGCGTGATAACGATGGAAGACGGGACATTCAATATTATCACCAGGGAGACGGATGGCATTATGATGGTTTCCATCCTGGGATACCAGACGCAGTATTTAACCCCGGTGGAAGGAGCCGTCATAACCCTTAAAGAAGACACCGCCCTGCTGGATGGTGCTACCGTCAGCGCTATTATGCCCAAAACCAAGCTCAGCGGAGAGGGCCTTTTGACGAAAGTCCGTGGTTCCGTACTGGAGAATGTGGGCACCGCAAAAGACGTGCTGGCCAAGACTCCGGGTATGATAAAGGGACAGAACGGGCTGGAGGTTATCGGGAAAGGCGCACCGCTGATTTATATCAACGGCCGCAAGGTCACGGATACCAGTGAACTGGACCGCCTGAACAGCAATGAAATTCAAAGCATCGAGGTGATTACTAATCCCGGGGTGCAGTACGATGCCTCCGTGGGAAGCGTAGTCCGTATCCGCACCATCCGCCGCCAGGGCGACGGCTTCGGCTTCGACCTGTTTGCCCAGGACGAGCAGTCGCTGCGCTGGGACAGGGGGAACGACCCCCACGGCTCGCTGAATGTGAATTATCGTGCCGGCGGCGTTGATGTTTTTGGCGGCATCAACTTTTCCCGTAACACCTCCCGCCAGCAGAGCGACCTGGAAAAGAAGACCTTTGGGAGAGTCTTTCTGCTGGAAAACAAAGGAGACCTCCTCAACGAATACCTTGGCCAAAGTCTTTATGGCAATGCCGGAGTAAACTGGCAAATAGCCGACAACCATTTCCTGGGTGGAAAAGTCGAATGGGGAAAAACCCTGCAGTACGACGTGAATACCATAGTGAATGACAACGTCTGGCTGGACGGGGTCCTGACTGACAAAATCGTAACCAGTTCAAATGATAAGATGGGAGACGGCGGCATCTACAACCTCGGGGCAAACCTTTATTACAACGGCACAATTGGCGGGAAACTGGGCGTGGATGTGAACCTGGACTATTATGGAACTGACAACTCAAGCATCTCAGAGTCAAATGAGACCAGCGACATTTCATCCAGCCGCACCATTCGCTCCGGCAGCCGGTCGGATGGAAGGATGTATGCCGTAAAAGCCGTCCTTTCCTATCCGATATGGAAGGGACAGCTGCAGGCCGGAACGGAAGATACCTTTTCCCGCCGTGGCGACAACTACTCCATCAGCGGTATCGACATTCCTGCCTCGCAGGCCTCGGTGGTGGAGG
>CAMKTW010000072.1 GCA_946415795.1 uncultured Bacteroidales bacterium | reverse complement strand
AACACCCAGCACCGGTTTATGCGGGTGATGGTGAATCTCTACGGATCCGGCACCACCGCCGATGCAGTGGACCTCAGGCTGTACAAGTGGGCGGGCTCTTACGAGGCCACCCTGGCATCGGAGCCTCTCAATACCTTTGCCATCAGCAAAACCACATTGCTTTACCCCGACGGCAACCGTTACAGCATCTACAAGGACGAAGGTCACTCCTGGATGGACCCCGGTGAGTATATGTGGACGGCTACCGGAGCCACTGAAGAGGTCGGCGTGTTCAAATATTCTGGCGCAGGTACCATAGCCCTTACCGATTCGAAGTCGTATTTCGACGGAGAACCGGTGACGGACTATAATTTCCAGGCAAAGTTGCGCGGTTCGGCATACAACAGCAGCAACTTTGTGGACCGGTTCGCCTATTTCCACAGCACCGACGTCGGTGCGACCTGGAGCAAAGAGAGAGACGTTTTGTTCCCCACTGAAGGCAGCGAAGACCATTTCTCCGTGTGCGATCCCGGGGTTGCATTTTTTGGAGGATGGTATTATATCGGATATACCAGCGCCCCGAGCGCGTACGGGGGGTACTATAATCACTGCTACGTGGCCCGGAGCCGCACCCCCGTGGGACCCTGGTACAAATGGAACGGGAGCGGATGGGGCGGCGAGCCCGCCAAGGTAATTGCATTCAACGGCAGTACCAGTGCGTGGGGGGCCGGAGAGCCGAGCATCGTGGTCAAGGACGATACGATATATTTCTATTACACCTGGATAGACAGTGTCGGCGCCTGGCTTCCCACCACACGGCTTGCAACCGCACCCGTCTGTGATGACTGGCCGGCACATCTCGCAGAACAGGGTACCGTGATAGACAAGGTTCGTCTCAAGGATGCGGACAGTTGTGACATCAAGTACATAGAAGACTATGGCCTGTTCTACGCATTCCATACATATAACCGCTATATCCCTTCGAGTGCCATTGCGGTGTGGTCGTCTCCCGATGGCAGGAACTTTACATATCAGGGGGATATGACCGGCGACCTGCGGCCGGGCCTGGGCAATATGGGTGTCAGCGGTGACGGTATGGGGCACATCCGTCTCAGATATCCTCAGTTTGTGTCTTATTCCTACGCCACTTCCGGCGGAAGGGCAAGTTGGAATACCAGATTCAGCCCTATGATTTTTGGCCTTTAATCCAGACGATATATCAATACTATGAACGATAGAATAACCTGTTTCATTGCCACCGGAGATGCCTCTACGGCAGAACACCTGAGCGGAAACCCGCTGGTGGACGGTGTCTGCCAAATCGCAGATGTCCGCAGTACGGAGGCCGTGCGCCGGATGGCGGCCGCTTCCACCGGGACATATACTTTGATCTACTCGAAGCCCACACGTTTGCGCTTTGTGCACTATGCTCTGCACCGGGTGCTCCAGATTGCTGAGGATACCGGTGCCGCCATGCTCTATGCCGACCATTTTACCGTAAATGCCGCCGGGGAGATTTCTGAGGCGCCCGTAATCGATTATCAGATCGGCTCGCTTCGCGACGACTTTGATTTTGGCAGCGTGCTGGTTTTCCGCACCGATGCTCTCAAGCAGGCTGTGGCGGAAATGGGTAGCAATCGCCATCAGGCGATAGCGGAGGCTGAGCAGGGTGGATTGTGTGACAGTAAGGCCGGAACAGCAGAGGACGGCTATAAATACGCCGGCCTTTACGATCTTCGTCTCAGGGTATCAAGACTGGGCCCCATCGTCCACATAAACGAGTATCTGTACTACGATATCGAACTGGATTCGCGCCAGTTTGGAGAGAAATTATTCGACTACGTAAACCCCCGCAACCGCGAGGTGCAGATAGAGATGGAGGCTGCCTGCACAGAGCACCTCAAGGCCATAGGCGGCTATCTCGCTCCCACCGCCTTCCGCGAGGTTGACCTTGACTCGGAGCCCTTCGAGTTCGAGGCGTCTGTGGTGATTCCCTGCCGCAACCGTGCCCGTACTATTGCCGACGCAATCCGCAGCGCCCTGGACCAGAAGACCACATTCCCCTACAATGTGATTGTCGTGGACGACAACTCCACCGACGGCGCTGCCGAGATTATCGCGCAGTTGGCGGCGGAAAATCCCGACAGGCTGGTATATATCGCCCAGGACAAGACCTATCACGCAATCGGGGGCAACTGGAACGCCGCGCTGCATCACCCAAAATGCGGCCGGTTTGCCCTCCAGCTCGATTCCGACGATGTCTATAGCGGCCCGGACACGGTGCAGAAGTTTGTGGAGGCTTTCCGTGAACAGAAATGTGCTATGGTGATAGGGTCGTACCAGATCACGGACTTCGCTATGAAGCCGGCCGATATGGCTCCCATAGAGCACCGCGAATGGACGCCCGACAACGGCCGTAACAACGCCCTGCGCATCAACGGCCTGGGTGCTCCGCGCGGCTTTTACACGCCGCTGGTGCGCGAAATGACCTTCCCGACCACCAAATACGGTGAAGATTATGCGGTGGCTCTGCGAATAAGCCGCCACTACCGCATTGGCAGGATATACGACGTAATGTATTTCTGCCGGCGTTGGGAGGGAAACAGCGATGCCTCGCTTGACGTCGCTACCGCAAATCGTTACAATACTTATAAAGACCGGATACGGACGTGGGAACTGGAAGCACGCATAGCGGAAAACAACGCACGATAAGCGTCGGGATCCTGACCGCGCCTCAGATCGAGTTCTGTTTCGGACGCGATTATGTCGCCACCGGGCGGGAGGACAAGGTCGTCATTGACGGTGTCGCCCGCGAGGAGTGGTATTTCGCTGCTGGCGGGCAAGTAGCTGACAGTCAGCTGCTTCCGAAAAATCACTACCATTATTCAGGGGGGAGCGATATTCGACAATCAATTGATACACAGAAGGATAGTCTCCAGGCGCCATCCTTGTTTACGCTTAAAAACGTTCAGATAGGGAAGGGGTTCCACTGGCAGAGGTATCAGGACCAGAGTTTTCCCGGAGATTTGCGCCTCATTGCCCGCGAAGGGCGGGTCATCGCCATTAACGTCGTCGGGATAGAGGATTACCTGCAGTGCGTTATAGCCTCGGAGATGTCGCCCAGCGCCGGGATGGAGTTCCTTAAGGCACACGCCGTAATATCCCGTTCGTGGCTGCTGGCCCAGCTGGACAAGCGTGACGAAGTCCGGGAAGGTTACTCTTCTGTGGAGTGCGACACCCCGGGCGAATTGATCCGCTGGCAGGACCGCGAGGACCACGAATGGTTTGACTTTTGCGCCGACGACCATTGCCAGCGCTATCAGGGCATTCCTCAGGGCAATCCGGCAATGGTGCGCAAGACAAAACGTGTAATCGAGGCAACCTGGGGCCAGGTGCTCTGGTACGGTGGCCGCGTGTGTGACGCCCGTTTCTCCAAATGCTGCGGCGGCGTACTTGAGGAGTTCAAGTACTGTTGGGAGAACAAGGAAGTGCCGTATCTGAAATATGCCCGGGACTACGAATCTGTGCTTCCTTCGGGAGAACGTGTGCCCGACGGATTGCTGACAGCGGGTCCCACAACGTGCGAAACCGGCGGCATCGGCGCGGAAGGCTCAATATCTGCCCCTTCGGCCCGGGAAAACGGCCGTATGCCGGTTGACCTGCGCAGCGAACAGGCGGCCCGCCGCTGGATAATGTCCAGTCCCCGCGCCTTTTGCAACACTCGCAGCAAGCGCCTGCTGGGGCAGGTCCTGAAGGATTACGACAGCGAGACCAAGGATTTTTACCGCTGGAGGGTGGAGTACTCACAGCAGGAGCTGCACGATATAATCCGGGAGCGTACCGGGGACGATTATGGCGATATTCTGGACCTGGTGCCTGTGGAGCGGGGCGTGTCCGGCCGCATATGCCGCCTGAAAATCGTCGGCACCAAGAAGACTAAAATCATAGGCAAGGAGCTGGAAATCCGCAAGACCCTCTCCCGCAGCCATTTGTATAGCTCGGCCTTCGTGGTGGAGAAGGTGTATTGCCCAGGGTCCGGCGCAGAGAAAGTTTGCGAGGCGGAGCATCGCATAAATAATAAAAGCGATGCTGAGCAAGGCTTTCTCGAAGCGGAAGGGCGGGCCCCCGCCAAGTTCATACTCCACGGTGCCGGATGGGGCCACGGGGTGGGGTTGTGCCAGATAGGCGCGGCCGCTATGGGAGCGCGCGGCTACGACTATCGCACCATCCTGGCTCACTACTATCCCAACTCAGAGATCAAGTTCCTGTACGGGTCTCCCCGGCCGCATAATGAAAACAATACATCTTCCAGATGAACGCCATAGAAAAGAAACGCAATCCGTGGGCCTGGGTGCCCACCCTGTACTTTGCCGAGGGCCTGCCCTATGTGGCGGTGATGACCGTCGCCGTGATAATGTACAAGAAGCTAGGCCTGAGCAATACCCAGATAGCCCTTTATACCTCCTGGCTATATCTGCCGTGGGTCATCAAGCCGCTCTGGAGCCCCTTCATAGACCTCATCAAGACCAAGCGCTGGTGGGTAAACGCAATGCAGACACTGATTGCCGCAGCATTTGCGTCGGTGGCGTTCTTCATCCCCACTGAGCACTGGGTACAGGTGACGTTGGCATTCTTCTGGCTGCTGGCCTTTGCCTCAGCGACCCACGATATTGCCGCAGACGGCTTCTATATGCACGGCTTGCAGGAGAAGGAGCAGAGTATGTTTGTGGGAATCCGCAATATCTTCTATCGCGTGGCGATGATATTCGGCCAGGGTCTGCTGGTGATGTTTGCCGGCTGGATTGAACAGGGGAAACTATTCCCGTCTGCAGGGGACAACCGTATCACGCTGGCGTGGAGCCTGGCGTTTTACCTGCTGGCCGGTATCTTTGTGGCGCTTACCGTGTACCATCGTTTCATACTCCCGAAGCCGGCATCCGACGCCCCCCGCAGCGACATCAACGCGGCAACCATCTGGAAGAACTTCGGCACCACTTTCGCCACCTTCTTCAAAAAGCCTCATCTGGGGCTGATGCTCTTCTTCCTGTTGACATACCGTCTTGGCGAGAGCCAGCTGGTGAAGATTGCACAGCCGTTTATGCTGGATACGCCCGAGGCGGGCGGTCTGGCCCTCTCAACGGCGGCAGTGGGTGGCATATACGGCACTTTGGGGGTGATTGCCCTGCTGCTGGGCGGCGTGCTGAGCGGCATTGTCATCTCCCGCTCCGGCTTCAAAAAATGGATCCTTCCTATGGCCCTGGCCATCAATATCCCCGACCTGCTGTATGTGCTGATGGCGGCGCTCAAGATAAGCAGCGTGCCACTGGTGTCAACCTGCGTTGCATTGGAGCAGTTCGGCTACGGATTCGGCTTCACGGCATACACAATGTATCTGATTTATATCGCTCAGGGGGAACACAAGACTGCACATTATGCCATCGGCACCGCCTTTATGGCGCTGGGAATGATGCTCCCGGGTATGGTCGCCGGCTGGATATCGGACCATATCGGCTACACTATGTTCTTTGTGTGGGCCTGCCTGTGCACCATCCCCGGAATCATTGCCACCCTGCTTGTACGCAAGCAGATACCCGATGACTTTGGCACAAAGACAGAATAATATGAAACGACTGCTGGTATTATTTGCCCTGACGGTCTTTGCCGGTTGCGGGGTACGCGGCGGGAACGCAAACGTAGCAGAAGCCGCTGTAGTTTCGGGAGCGGAAGTAGTCGAAAGCACCGCTGGAGCACAACGGGTTGATACTCAGAGAAATGTGCAAACTAACACTATCCCGGATGATGAGGGCTGGTTTGAACAAAACACTGATACTCAAGGCGATATCCTCCAGGACAAAGCGGTTTCGGTTCCAGTCAAAACCGGCCTCGAGGTGCTCGTGGAGCAGAACTTCGCTCCGTTGAAAGGGAAGAGGGTAGGCCTTGTGACCAACCCCAGCGGCGTGGATCGCAATCTGGTGAGCACCATCGACATCCTGGCGAAAGTCCCCGGCGTGAAACTTGTGGCGCTCTATGGCCCGGAGCACGGAGTGCGCGGCAGCGAACACGCCGGCGACAAGGTGGGCAGTGAGCCCAAGGACCCCGCTACCGGCCTGCCGGTCTATTCTCTTTACGGTGCGATCCGTAAGCCAACCAGGGAGATGCTCAAAGGCATTGATGTGATGGTGTATGACATCCAGGACAACGGCTGCCGTTCATATACTTTTATCAGCACGCTGGGCTTGGTGATGAGTGCCTGCGCCGAGGCTGGCGTCGAGGTGATGGTGCTGGACCGCCCTAATCCGCTGGGCGGCCTTCAGACAGACGGTCCGCTGGTAGAGGACGGGTTCTTCTCTTTTGTTGGGATGTACAAGATTCCGTACGTTTACGGCCTTACCGTGGGCGAACTGGCCACTATGATAAACGAAGAGGGGATGAACCGCGGTCAGAAGGGTAACGAGAAGCCTTTGAAGTGCAAATTGAAGGTGATAGAGATGGAAGGCTGGAGGCGCGACATGCTGTTCCAGCAGACCGGCCTGCCGTGGGTGATGCCCTCTCCGCATATCCCGCAGGCATCCTCTGCCCAGGCATATCCCTGTTCAGGCATAGCTGGCGAGATGGGCAGCAGCCTCAATATCGGGGTGGGATATACTCTTCCCTTTGAAATGTTTGGCGCAGAGTGGATTATTAAGCCTGAAGAGCTTGCCTCCCGGCTCAACGGCCTGGAACTCCCTGGAGTCCGTTTCCGTCCCGTCTATTACAAGCCATTCTACGGCGGTGCCGCCGGCAAGTTGCTCAAGGGGGTGCAGTTCTATTTCACAGATTATAGCATTGCTCCCACCGCTCTGCTGCAGTTCTATGTGATGCAGGAGTTGCACGCTATGTACCCGGGCCGCAGCCCCAAAATTGAGGATGACCAGAAAAGCTCCATGCTGGGCAAAGTGATGGGTGGAGACACTGCCCTGAGGCTATTTGCAAAGCGCTACCGTGTTGAGGATATGCTGGACTTCTGGAACAAAGACCGCGAAGCATATCTGGAACTGGCCCGGAAGTATTACAGGTACTAAAAAGACCTTCGCCAGCTTCGAAATAACTTCGCTCCGTGCCAGGGAGAACATAGAACTCCTGTTCCCTGCGCGAACTATTTCTATGCTTAATGCGAAGGTCTTTTTTAGAGGGATTTGATTACTTCTTCTTGGAATCGATGTACTGCTGCCACTTCCAGGCATTGCGCAGAGTCTCGTCCAGAGGCATAATTGCCCTCCAGCCAAGTTCTTCGTTGGCGTAAGTGGTGTCTGCCCATACAGACTCGATGTCGCCTTCGCGCCTGTCGGCGAACTTCCAGTTGAGTTTGAGGTTGTTTACCTTTTCAAAAGTCTGCACCACTTCGAGCGTAGAGACGCCGCGGCCTGTGCCGACGTTGAACACTTCGTAGTTGGAGTGGCCGGTGCCCTCGATCATACGGTTAACGGCGCACACGTGAGCTTTTGCCAAGTCAGTGACATCGATATAATCACGGATGCAGGTACCGTCGGGAGTGCTGTAGTCGTTGCCGAATATGCTGAGACATTCGCGGATGCCGGCGGCGGTCTGGGTTACGAACGGAATCAGGTTGTTGGGCACCCCGCGCGGCAGTTCACCTATCAGTGCGGAAGGATGCGCTCCTATGGGGTTGAAGTAGCGGAGGGCTATCACATTGATTTTGGGGTAGGCTATCGCACAACTGTGAAGGATATCCTCGCACATCTGTTTGGTGCTGCCGTAAGGCGAAGTGGCTTCCTTGCGGGGCGAGCGCTCGGTGACCGGCAGTACGTCGGCCTGGCCATATACCGTTGCAGAAGAGCTGAACACGATGTTGGGCACGTTGTGCTTGCGCATCAGCGAGAGCA
>CAMKTW010000071.1 GCA_946415795.1 uncultured Bacteroidales bacterium | reverse complement strand
GAGATCAGAGTCGACAACTTTACCAAAAAGAAATAAACCATTTCCAAACTGATGAAAAATAACATATCGATGCCGGACTATCTGTTCGAGGTCAGCTGGGAAGTCTGCAACAAGGTAGGCGGCATTCACACAGTACTGGCAACTAAAGCATTAAACCTAAACGAAGAACTCAAGGACAATCATATTTATATCGGACCTGACGTGTGGATGCACACTCGCCAGAATCCTGAATTCACAGTTGACAACGAACTCTTCAAGTCCTGGAGAGAACTTGCCGCCCATGAAGGACTGCGCTTACGCGTAGGGCGCTGGAACATCCCCGGCAAACCCGTTGCCATCCTGGTCGATTTCAAGACTTTCATTACCAGCAAGGACCAGATCTTTGCCAAGGCGTGGGAGCAATACGGCGTAGATTCCCTCAACGGCAACTGGGAGTACATAGAGGCTTTCCTGTTCGGCTATGCCGCAAGCAAGGTCATAGAGAGTTTCTCCCGCTATTATATACGCTCTTCAAGCAAGATAGTCGCTCAGTTCCACGAGTGGATGGCGGGTGCCGGAATCCTATACCTCAAGAGCTCCGGGCTCCCGATAGGCACCGTCTTCACCACCCACGCAACTGTAGTGGGACGCTGCATGGCCTGCAAGCACATCCCCTTCTACAAGGAGCTTCCCACCATGAACGGAGACACCGTGGCACGCGATTATGGAGTTTCTGACCGCCACTCGGTCGAGAAAGCTGCCGCTTTGAATGCCGACGTATTCACCACCGTCAGCGACCTGACAGCGTACGAATGCACGATACTGCTCGGCCGCAAACCCGATGTCGTCACCCCCAACGGTATCGACTCCAGCTATGCACCCGACAGCAAATCACTTCAAAAAATGCGCTCAGAGGCCCGCAAGATTCTTCTCCATGTGGCATCAGCGATGAGCGACAAACAATATGAAGATGCAAAAACGGAGATAGTCTGGATTGGCGGCCGCTACGAATATGAGACCAAGGGCATCAACGTATTCATAGACGCCCTTGCAAAGGTCCGGGATGCTAATCCCGCCAAGAAGATAGCGGCGTTCATAATGGTGCCCAGCGGGAACAACGGCCCTGACAAGGACCTTGTAGAGAAGCTTGAGAATCCCGGCCACAAGCATACCACAAATGTCACCCACTACCTCCAGGACGACTTTGACTGCATCCGCCGCCATCTGGCAGAGGTCGGGCTAGACAATGCCCCCGGCCGGCCGGTAGATGTATTCTTTGTCCCCAGTTACCTTAACGGCAACGATGGCATTTTCAACAGGAGCTATATGTCTCTGCTTGCAGGTGCCGACCTGACACTGTTCCCATCTTACTACGAACCTTGGGGATACACGCCCCTGGAGTCGCTGGCTTACAGTGTCCCCACGGTTACCACGACCCTGGCCGGCTTTGGCCTCTGGATCAAGGAGCACTATCGCGGCAAGGAACCCCTCAGCGGCGTAACAATCGTTAATCGCGACGACTTCAATTATTCAGAAGTAGTGGAGGCTGCGGCGCGGAGCATTGAGCGCTTCTGCGCTATGACCCCCGGCGAGTATGCTGCGTGCGCCGCCAATGCAAAGGAGATTTCGCACCTCGCACTCTGGGAAAACAACATTGTTTTTTACAAAACCGCCTACGATATGGCCTTAAACAAAGTAATTGAGAAATTCGGCCCCTATCCCCTGCTTCAGGAGGACAACGACCAGGGATACCGCAAACAGATAGCAAACCGTCCCAACTGGAACAGCATAGTAGTAAACCGTTCGCTTCCCAGCCGCCTGAGCGCTCTCGAAGACATCTCCAAGAACCTGTGGTGGTGCTGGAACGACGATGCGATAAACCTTTTTAAGTCTATTGACTCCGCCCTTTGGGAAGAGAGCAAGGGAAATCCCATCGTGATGCTCGACAACATCTCTCTGGAACAGTACCGTGACCTTGAGCAGGACAAGGAGTTCATGACCCGTCTGAAGGCAGTACACAGCCATTTCACAGAGTATATGAAGGGCAAGGAGCAGCGCAAGTTCCCCAGGATCGCATATTTCTGTATGGAGTACGGTCTTGACACGTCCCTCAAGATTTACTCCGGAGGTCTTGGAATCCTGGCCGGCGACTACCTAAAGGAAGCCAGCGACATGGGCGTCAACCTTACCGCCGTGGGCCTGCTCTACAAATACGGCTACTTTACCCAGTATCTTTCAGGAGACGGCGACCAGATAGCATCATACGACCCTCAGAACTTCCGTGAATCGCCTGCACAGCCGGTTCTTGACAAAGACGGCAAGTGGCTCACGGTGTCCGTCCCGATGCCTGGCCGCAACCTCAACATCCGCATCTGGAAGGTGGAGGTGGGACGTACCGACCTCTATCTGCTCGACACCGATTTCGAGGACAATATGCCGGAAGACCGCCCCATCACCCACCAGCTCTACGGCGGTGACTGGGATAACCGTCTCAAACAGGAAATCCTGCTGGGCCTGGGAGGTATCCGCGCACTGAATGCCCTCGGCATAAAGGCCGAGGTTTATCACTGCAACGAGGGTCACGCCGCCTTCACCGGAATAGAGCGGATAAGGATGTATGTTGAGGACGACAACCTCACCTTTGCCGAAGCTCTCGAGGTTGTACGCAGTTCTTCTCTCTTTACCACCCATACCCCCGTCCCCGCCGGCCATGACTTTTTCAGCGAAGATATGATGCGCGTTTATTTCGGCTCTTTCCCCGAACGCATGAAGATTGACTGGCACACGTTCATGGGGCTCGGACGCTATAACATCAACGACGGCGGAGAAAAATTCTCAATGAGTGTCCTCGCCGCCAATATGTCACAGGGCATAAACGGCGTCAGCTGGCTCCACGGCAAGGTCAGCCAGGAGATCCTGGCGGGCATGTGGCCCGGATACCTCCCGGAAGAGGTGAATGTGGGCTACGTGACCAACGGCGTCCACTACCCGACCTGGACCGCTCCTGAATGGAAAGCGATCCACGCCCGTGTATTTGGCAAGGAATTCGCCACACACCACTACGACAAATCGTGCTTCTCCGGCATCTACAAGATTGCCGACAATGAGATCTGGAATGTCCGCAGCGTGCTGCGCAAGCGACTTATCGACTATGTAAAGAAGACCATCTCCGACACCAAATCCACCGCGCATTATTCACCCAGCCAGATCGTCAAGATTAAATCGACCCTGCGCAACGACGTGCTCACAATAGGTTTTGCCCGCCGCTTTGCCACATACAAGCGCGCCACTCTGCTGTTCCGCAACCTCGACCGTCTGGACAAGGTGGTGAACAACCCTGACCGCCCCGTGCAGTTCCTCTTTGCGGGCAAGGCACACCCTGCAGACAAAGCCGGAAGCGACTTTATCAAGTACATTGTGGAGATAAGCAAGATGCCGCAGTTTATCGGCAAGATTGTATTCGTCCCCAACTACGACATCACCGTAGCCAAACTCCTTGTCCAGGGTGTAGATATCTGGATGAACAACCCGACCCGTCGCCAGGAGGCCTCCGGCACCAGCGGCGAGAAGGCTGTGATGAACGGTGTAATGCACTTCTCCGTGCTTGACGGCTGGTGGGTAGAGGGCTACAAGGAAGGCGCCGGCTGGGCACTCCCCATGGAGCGTACCTATGAGAAACAGGAATTCCAGGATGACCTTGACTCTGCCATGATATACAACATCATCGCCAACGACATCGCCCCTGCATTCTATAAGAAGGACTGGGACAAAGACTATTCTCCCGAGTGGATCAAGTACATCAAGAACACCATCGCCCAGGTGGCATGCAACTTTACCACCAACCGCATGATGGAGGATTACCTGAATCAGTACTACATACCACAGGCTAAGCGCTACAACAAGATGGTGGACAAAGATTTCCTCAAGGCTCGCGAGATTGCACAGTGGAAGAAGCGCATGTATCGCGCATGGCCTGACATCGATATCCGCCGGTTCGACAACCTTAACGGAAGCGCCGTCCGCTTTGCCCTGGGAGACAAGCACTTTGCAGAGGTCGAGGTCTATCTGGCCGGCCTGACCCCCGATGAAATCGGCATAGAGTGCGTAATCACCGAGCAGGACAGCAAAGGTGCATACCATATCAAGGAGGTTCACCCTTACGAGGTCGTAAGCTTTGAAGATTGCGTGGCCACATACCGCACCGACATCACTCCGGAGAAGGTCGGCACCTACCAGTACGCCACCAGGATGTTTGCAGTGAGCCCTGATATGGCTCACCGCCAGGATTTTGAACTTGTAAAATGGTTGTAGTCACCACAGGATTCTTCGACGGAGTCCATCTTGGGCACCGCAAAGTGATAGACACTCTCTGCCGCAGGGCCGGCGAGCTCGGAGCAGAGAGTGCCGTGGTCACTTTCTGGCCCCACCCCCGCAACGTGCTGCGTCAGGATGCCCGCGAACTCAGGCTGCTCACCTCTCTAGAAGAGAAGAAAGAGCTGCTGAAGGCTTGCGGTGTGGACCATATCCACGTACTGGAATTTACCCGGCAATTCAGCAAACTCAGCTGCGAAGATTTCATAAGGGACTATCTGATAGGCAAACTTGGGGTCTCTGAGATGATTGTGGGTTACGATCATCATCTGGGTAATCCAGCCTTCTCTACCGACATAACCGCCGTGGCCGCCCGCCTCGGGTTAAAAACAATAAAGGCGGAGAGCGTCTCTGACCAGTATAACACAATAAGTTCTACCTACATCCGTAACCTTGTTACCACCGGGGGGATAGAGCGCGCCAACCAGCTGCTGGGATATGAATACAGCCTACGCGGGGTTGTTGTGAGCGGCAACGGCATAGGCCGCCAGCTCAACTTCCCCACCGCCAATATGCAGCTCTACGAGCCGCTCAAAGTCATCCCCGAGCAGGGAGTGTATGCCGTAAGGGTCTGTGTTGAAGGGGGAGCCTATTATGGCGTCTGCAACATCGGCACCCGGCCTACAGTGAGCGACAGCCGCTCTCTTGTAATAGAGACCCACATACTCGATTTCAACGAAGAGATTTACGGCCTGGACATACGGTTCGATTATTGCGCCAGGCTCCGCAACGAGCAGAAATTTGCCTCCACTGAGCACCTCAAGGCCCAGATGGCCCTGGACATAGAGCAAACCCGCAAACTGTTTGGAATCTAACTTATCCCTGTATGGAAACCTCGCTTGTAATATTTCTGATATGGATGTCCATTGCGGTGATCGGCATTATTGCCAAAGCCAGAAAGAAGGCCCGTGAGAGTGCGGACGCCGCCCCGTATCACAGAACCCCGACTCTGGACGAGATACTGGAACACATACAGCAACCCCAGGTCAAAGAGAACCAGCCCAAGGCCACAAAAAAACGGTTCACCCCGGCCGATGAGGGAATAGCCTCCACCACCCCGCAAGACAACCCCTCTGCGGCCAAAGCGAAGAAAGACGCATCCGCTGTCAAGAAGGACGGCAAAATGGAGTTCGACCCCGTGGATATGGTTATCTACTCTGAGATAATGAAACCCGGCTACGAAAAATATTAGCTGGATTTCTGAAATATTACTATATTTGTATTGAAATAAGAATATGGTAGAGGGTCCCCGGCAACTGGGGATTCTTTAATTTTTTATCGAAATGGCAGAAATACATTATTTGACACAGAAAGGTCTGGACGACCTCAAACAACAATTGGCAGATGCTATTGCAGAGCGACCTGTGATATCCAAGGCTATCGCGGAAGCCCGTGACAAGGGAGACTTGAGCGAAAATGCAGAATACGATGCCGCCCGCGAGGCGCAGGGCCTGTTGGAACTCAGGATAAGCAAACTGCAGGATATGCTTGCCACTGCACGCGTGATAGACGAGAGCAAGATAAGCACCGACACCGTGCAGATGCTCAACAAGGTCAAGATCAAGAATATAAAGAACGGCGCCGTGATGGAATATACAATCGTGGGCGAAAGCGAAGCCAACTTCCGCGAAGGTAAGCTGGCAGTCGGCACCCCTATCGCAAAGTCCCTGCTGGGTCACCGCAAGGGCGATACGGTTGACGTACAGGTCCCCTCCGGATTGATGCAATTTGAAATCCTTGACATCTCAATATAGGTTATGGCAACAATATTCTCGAAGATAGCGGCTGGGGAAATCCCCTCTTACAAAGTCGCTGAAGACGACAGGTTCTTCGCTTTCCTCGATATCAATCCGATGGTCGAGGGGCACACTCTGGTTATCCCCAGGAAGGAGGTAGATTATATTTTTGACCTGGACGACGAAACGTACCGGGGGCTGACTGCCTTTGCCAAAAAAGTAGCCGAAGCCATCAAGCGCGCCATACCTTGCAAACGGGTCGGTGTTGCTGTGCTTGGGATGGAAGTGCCTCACGCACATATACATCTGGTACCTCTCCAGAAGGAGAGCGATATGGATTTCCGCGCAGATAAGAAACAACTCACCCCGGAGCGTTTCAAAGAGATTGCCTCTGCCATCGCCGCCGAATTCAAGAACTGACCTGTCAGATGAAAAAGACGCTTCTTCCACTGCTCGTGCTGTTGATTGCCGCCTCCTGCAGCAAACCGGGTGCGGTGGTGGATCTCACTCTGAAAGAGGGAATCTCCACCAATATTGAGCTTTACAAGCTGGACCGTAACAAACTTACCTTTGCAGACAGCCTCTCCACCAATAAAAAAGGACGCCTGCACTGCTCTCTGCCTCTTGCCGATGCTGTAAATCCAGCATTTTTCTATCTGTACCACAACGGCACAAAGCTGGCAGGGATAGTAGCTTCCGACAAAGACCGCATCAGCGTAGAGACCGACACCCTTGGTCACTTCACCGTTAGCGGCTCTCAAGACAGCAAGCTGCTGCAACAGATGGATACACGAATGGCTGAGAGCATAGCAAAGATGGAACGGGTGCTTGACGAGGCTCCGGCCGACGAGAACGTACAGCTCTCCCGCATCTACATAGAACACAAGCGGGCCACGCTCCGGCAGATAATGGAGAACCCCTTCTCCATCACCTCCGCTGCAGCCCTGTTCCAGAAATTCAACGACCAGCTATACGTGTTCCAGGAGCCGACAGACGTTTATATCTTCACTGCGATCCGCGACTCCCTTATCCAGAGATACCCGGACAACGAGCTGGTAGCCGCAGTCACCAAGGCGATAGACGCACGGCATAACGCCGACCAGATGAATGAGCTTCTCAGAGGAGCGACCTACGGTATGCCGGATATCAAGATGGCCGATTTCGACGGCAAGGAGCATTCCCTGAGCGAGTTGTTCGGAAAGGTCATACTTCTCTCTTTCTGGAGTACTGCACAGGACGAGCACAAGGTTTTCAATCAGGAGATGGTCCCCATCTATGAAAAGTATCACGACCGCGGATTTGAGGTTTATCAGGTCTGCGTGGACGAGAAGCCGGTATGGGCATCTGTGGTAAGGAGCCAGAACCTCCCCTGGATATGCGTCAACGACGGCCTGGGAATTGCCTCCGCCGCAGTTGCTGCATACAACCTCAACTCAATCCCGACTATGTTCATTATCAGCAGGGATTGCAACATCCTGGCCAAGGACATATACGATCCTGCAGAAATAGAGAAGATTATCGCGGCAAATCTCTAAGAGATTTTCTTTAGGACCATAACCGTACGTGAAGGGAGATAGAGCTGCAATATCTGTTTCCCCTGGGCGTTGGTCATTGTGGAGTGGATCACGGTATCGTCGTTGCGCCCGAATCCGTCATACTCTACGCTGTCACTGTCAATAACAACGGCCCATCTCCCCTCCGGCGCCTCAAAGGCATAATCCGGGTAGGAATATTCAGGGTGGAAGTTGAATGCAAACATATAGTCGCCCCGGGTAAAGGCCAGCACCTTGGAGTTATTGTCCGCACA
>CAMKTW010000070.1 GCA_946415795.1 uncultured Bacteroidales bacterium | reverse complement strand
GTAAGCCTGGGTAAGCGCCTGAAATGGCCGGATAACTATTTCACCCTGTACAATTCGCTGGGCTGGCAGTTCTATAACCTGAAAGACTGGTACCGGTATTATTATGTCTTCACAGACGGCCGTTTCAACAATATCAACTACACCCTCTCTTTGTCGCGTCAGTCAATCGACCAGCAGATTTATCCGCGTGTGGGCCAGGACCTGAACTTCAGCCTGCAGCTTACGCCGCCCTATTCTCTGTTCCGCGACAAGAATATCGATTACAAATCGATGAGCGACCAGGATCACTACCGCTGGCTGGAGTACAACAAATGGACCTTCTCCGGGCGTAACTATGTGACACTCTGGAAAGACCTGGTGTTGATGACGGCGGCGCACTTTGGCTATCTTGGCTATTACAACCGCAATTGGGGATACTCTCCTTTCGAGGGATTCCTGGTAGGCGGTGACGGTATGTCTGGTTACAATACCTACGGCAACGACGTTATTTCCCTCCGCGGTTATGAAGACTATTCGCTTACCCCTACTGTCAACGGTGCCTATGCCGGCCACGTTTATGATAAGTTCACCGTGGAGTTGCGCTATCCGGTTATTATGAGGCCGCAGTCCACGATATTTGCCCTGGCATTCCTTGAGGGTGGTAACTGCTGGTCTGATATAAGCGATTTCAACCCGTTCCAGATAAAGCGCAGCGCAGGCGTCGGTCTCCGCGTGTTCCTGTCGGTTGTGGGTATGCTCGGTGTGGACTGGGGGTACGGATTTGATGCCGGCCCTGGTGAAGACAAGAGCCATTTCCATTTTACAATAGGACAACAATTCTAAAATCAAGAAATATGAAAAAGGTATTTGTTATTCTCGCAGTCTGCTTTATGACAGTTCTGTCGGCCTCTGCACAGTCAGTGGGCTATGTTGACACAGAAAAGATTCTGAGCTGCATACAAGAATACTTGGATGCCCAGAGTGAACTCAACGACCTTGCCGATAAATATAAAGCTGATATACAGAAAGACGTAGATGCAATTGATGTACTTTACCGTGACTATATGGCAAAGAAAAGCACTATGTCGGCTGCACAGCAGCAGGCAAAGGAAAATGACATCATCGCCAAGGAGAAGGCTGTGAAGGAGAAGGAGGAGAAATATTTTGGCGAGCAGGGTATCCTTACCAAGCGCTCTGAGAAGCTGATTTCTCCTATTCAGGAGGTCGTGGAACAGGCAATCCAGAAGGTGGCCGATTCCCGCGGATGTTCTATCGTTATGGATGTGACGGTTGCCACAGGCATCGTTTACAAGAACTCCAGATACGACCTCACCAATGCTGTAATAGATTATTTAAGTAAGTAAGATAGCTTTTAGATTATGAAAAAATTCGCAATTGTTCTTTTAGCGGCATTCTTTACCGTCACTATGTCGGCGCAGAGTGTCAAGTTCGGTCACATCAACACCTCTGAACTGGTAGGACTTATGTCTGATACTGACTCTGCAAGGGTCCAGCTCCAGGCATATCAGAAAGAGCTGGTAGATGAGATGGAGACTATGCAGACCGAATATAACAACAAACTCAACACCTATCAGCAGAAACAGGCAACCTGGACTGCGGCCATCAAGGAGTCAAAGGAGGCAGAAATCATTGAGATGCAGCAGCGCCTGCAGCAATTCCAGCAGTCAGCTCAGCAGGATCTGGCACAGCTGGAGCAGAAACTCTACGCCCCCATCTTTGAGAAGGCTAAAAACGCGATTTCAAAGATTGCAAAGGATAAAGGTCTCACATTTGTCTTTGAACTCTCCACAAATCCTGTGGTTTATTTCAATGAGGCACAGAGCGTTGACCTCCTCCCGCTGGCTAAGGCGGCCCTTGGTGTCCCTGCAGAGAAAGTTGCTCCTACACAGATTCAATAAAGTTTCGTAAGAAATATATAAGAAATATTATCTTTGCGCGTGAGGGTTATCAGTTATGATTACCCTCACGCGTTGTAAATACAAAGACATAATGAATCACAAAGTAATTGACACTAATGATGTTGTCATAAGGTTTGCGGGCGATTCCGGCGACGGAATGCAGCTCACCGGTACCTTGTTTGCCGATGCTTCGGCGCTGTATGGCAACGAGATTTCAACATTTCCCGACTATCCGGCTGAGATTCGCGCCCCTCAGGGCACGGTATCCGGCGTTTCGGGATTCCAGGTCCATTTCGGGAGCGAGGGTATCAACACCCCGGGCGACTATTGCGACGTTTTGGTGGCGATGAACCCTGCCGCACTCAAGGCAAATGCAAAGTGGGCCAAGAGCACCGCAACCATCATAGTGGATGTTGACACATTCACTCAGGACGGGCTCGACAAGGCAGGTTTTACCACCGACGACCCCGCCACGGAGCTCCATATCGAGGACCGCAACATAATCTGGGCCCCCATAACTTCGCTCACGAAGGAGAGCCTTGCCGGCAGCGGCCTCGATCCGAAGTCGATTCTCCGTTCAAAGAATATGTTTACCCTGGGTATGTGCTTCTATATGTTCAACCGTCCGCTGGACTATACATACGCATATCTTGAGAAGAAGTTCGGCAAGAAGAAGCCGCAGTTGGTAGAGCCCAACAAGAAGGTGCTTACCGACGGCTTCAACTACGCCGCCAACATCCAGGCGATTGCCAACACCTATACCGTCGCTCCGGCTGACCTGCCCAAGGGCACCTACCGCAACATAAACGGCAACCAGGCTGTGGCCTGGGGTCTTATCGCAGCGGCAGAGAAGGCCGGCCTGCAGCTTTTCTGCGGTTCGTATCCGATAACCCCCGCCACCGCCATCCTTGAGGAGCTTGCGATCCATAAGAATCTCAATGTGAAGACAATGCAGGCAGAAGACGAGATTGCAGGCATCTGCACCGCAATTGGCGCTGCATACGGCGGCGCGCTTGCGGCTACCACTACCTCCGGTCCCGGCCTGAGCCTCAAGAGCGAGGCGATGGGTCTGGCGATGATCACAGAGCTGCCGCTCGTGATTGTGGATGTGCAGCGCGGCGGCCCCTCGACCGGTATCCCCACCAAGACAGAGCAGACCGACTTGGCACAGGCGCTTTACGGCCGCAACGGCGAATGCCCCATATGCATTGTCGCCGCCCACTCTCCTTCAAACTGCTTTGACGCTGCATTCAACGCTGCAAAGCTGGCTTTGGAGCATATGATGCCCGTAATCCTGCTCACCGAGGGCTTCCTTGGCAACGGCAGCGAGCCCTGGAGGATCCCTTCAATGAAGGATTATCCCGCCATCAAGCCGCCCATCATTGACTCTTGCGAGGGTAACTTCAAGCCTTTTGAGCGCGATCCCAAGACTTTCGTCCGCAAGTGGGCCATCCCCGGCAAGGCGGGTCTCGAGCACCGCGTCGGCGGCTTGGAGAAGAATCCTGCCGGAACTATCTCTTCCGACCCTGAAAACCACGCGTATATGGTTGCCCAGCGCGCTGCGAAAGTGGCTGCCGTGGCAGATTTTATCCCGGACCTGGAGGTTATCGGCGAGAAGCAGGGCGACCTGCTGCTGGTGGGCTGGGGCGGTACTTTCGGTCACCTCTTCACCGCAGCAAAGCTGTTGCAGGCAGAGGGCAGGAAGGTCTCCCTTGCACATTTCGACTATATCAACCCGCTGCCAAAGAATGCCGCCGAGGTGTTCGGCAAATTTGGCAAGATAATGGTTTGCGAGCTTAACAGCGGCCAGTTTGCCGACTATCTGCGTGCCCGCATCCCTCAGTATAAATATGAACAGTACAACAAGGTCCAGGGTCAGCCGTTCATTGTAGAGGAAATAGTGGACGCCGCCAAGGCAAAATTATCATAAGGAGGAAGTCGTGATGAAATACCAAGCACAAGATTTCAAAAGTAACCAGCAGGTTCGCTGGTGCCCCGGTTGTGGCGACCACGCTGTCCTGGCCGCTCTCCAGAGGGCGCTCCCGGCAGTTGCAGAAGAACTCGATCTGCCCAAAGAGAAATTTGTGGTAGTGTCCGGTATCGGATGCTCCAGCCGCCTTCCGTATTATATGGATACTTTCGGCTTCCATGGCATTCACGGTCGGGCTACGGCCCTTTCCACCGGTTTGAAAGTGGCACGTCCCGAGCTCAGCGTATGGCAGGCTTGCGGTGACGGCGATGCTCTCGCCATCGGCGGCAACCATTTCATCCACGCCATCCGCCGTAATGTGGATCTGAACATCATCCTCTTCAACAACCAGATTTACGGCCTCACCAAAGGTCAGTACAGCCCTACATCCAAGTTTGGCGCGATTACCAAAACATCGCCCTACGGCACCGTGGAGAATCCCTTCACCCCGGGTCAGCTGGTAATCGGCGCGCGCGGTACCTTCTTTGCCCGCGGCCTCGACGTTGACATCAAGAACAATCCTGATATTTTCCTCGCCGCAGCGCTGCACAAAGGCGCGTCGGTGTGCGAGATGCTGGTCAACTGTATGATTTTCAACGATGGCGCGCACGCCGCAATCTCTGCCCGCGAAGTCCGTGCCGACAAGACCATCTTCCTGCGCGACGGCGAAAAGATGATATTCGGTGCAAACAACGACAAGGGTCTGGTCCTGGAGAACGGCGCACTGAAGGCTGTGACCATCGGCCAGGACGGCTACACGCTGGACGATATCCTGGTACACCACGCCGGCACCCGCGACACCTTCATCCACTCTATGCTGATTGACATGAAGGACGACCTGCCGGTAGCACTGGGCGTCATCCGCAACGTTGAAGATTCTACCTACGACGAAAACGTGGAAAAACAGCTCCAGGAAGTGACCGCCGCCGCCAAAGTCCACAGCGTGGACGAGTTGCTGCATTCCGGCTCCACCTGGGAGGTGAAATAGCAGTTTGTCTTTCCGGTTATGCCCGGATATGTCGGGTATCTCAAACAAGAAGCGCATCGGTTTCCCGGTGCGCTTTTGGTTTTGTTCTTGCCATTGTCCTAAGGTCGAAATTTTCGACCATAGGACAGATGACTCTTCACCTGGTGGTTCAATTTGCTTTATTGGAACTTATTACGTACATTTGCTAAGCCTAGTAAGGCAGACATATCAGCGAAAGTGTTTTCGCCTCCTCTGTGGAAAATTTGCAGATTAACCTGAAAAGAGGGATTGCGGAACATATCTGTCGCTCGTGCATTGGTTTGTTCAGTACGCCCCAATTCTGGAGGCGGAACTCCATAACCAGCCGAGTGTGGAGTGTTATCAGTAGTTTATTTCTTTTCGGGCTCTGCAAAGCCTTCTACAGGATAAATGAAAGTCGGCTCCACACTTTTGTATTTTATAACTCGGCATTTATGGAGTCAGTGCCATCGTGACATTCTTGTATATGCAGCATAAAAATGGAGCATATTGTCCACCAGAATTAAATGTCATTAAACTGGAAAATAGTACAGTATTGTTGAATGGTTCAAATCAATCAGGTCAAATTGATAATCCTGGCATTAGTGGACCGGGTGAAATTTGGTTTGAATAAAGCACAGCGTATTAATGAAAAAAAGATTCTATTTACTGCCGGCACTACTCCTGCTGGCCATATCCTGTAACGATGTTCAGGATACTATTGATAATGAGGTACTCGAACATGTCAGAATCGGGGTCGCTGACGTGGACCTGTCAGATCTCTCTCCAATGACTAAGGCAGAGATGATTATCGGTGGGGGAGCTATCAGCTTCTCGTGGGATTCAGATGATGTCGTCGGTATGTTCCCGGATCACGGTGCTCAGGCCTTTTTTGAGATGTCCGGTTTTGTCGGGGAGTCTGTGGCAGAGTTTGACGGAGGGGGCTGGGCCTTAAAAGCGGCAAGCAAATATGCTGTGTATTATCCATACGATTATGACTCTTCTAATCCGCATGAAATACCCTTTGTGTATGCGGACCAGATTCAAACCGGTAAGGATGACTTTTCCCATCTGGAGGAGTATCAGCATCTGGCAACAGGTTCACAGGTGCCTGAAAATGGAACATGCAATTATCAAATGGAGCGTGCAGAAGCGATAGTCCTCTTCAAACTGACACTGCCCATGATTGCAACTTACAATGAGTTGACAGTCAGGGTATCAGATGGTACTGATATAGTTGTGGCCACCATGCTCGATATTACCGGGGAGGACTATGTGATAACTCCATATTTGACTTCGCAAATGTTTACACTGCAAATTGCTGACGTGGTTACAGACATTGAAGGTGAGACGATTAGTTTCTATGCCATGATGCCACCTCAGGATTTGTCAGGCAAGACAATCATTATCAGTGCAAACACAACTGACGGTGACTGCTGCACAGCGGAGGTGGACGGCAAAAATATGCTTAACAACCACGCATATCAGTATGTGGCAACACTTACCTCAGACATGGGGTCGTTGCTGGAAAATTTTGGCAGTAAGGATGGTAATTGGTAATAATGGAGGATCATTGATATGAAATACAGAATACAAATACACCAGATTATTGTTGTCTGTGCCATGGCACTGTCGGTCGCCGTGGCTTGTAACAGAGTCATTGAGGAGCCATCCGTAAGCGGAACCCAGATGGCCTCTTTCAGGGCTATTCTCGAGGGGAACGGCCCCGAAACCAAAACAGTCCTGGGTGAGAAAAACATTGACGGTTACTACCCTGTGTACTGGAGTGAAGGCGATAAAATCAAAATTGTAACAAACAGTTACAATTGCTCAGACGGTCAAGGTACCGTTATGGAACTTGTTTCCGGAGCCGGCACCAAAGAAGCAATCTTCAATGGCGAAATCCCGGTTCTCACAGAGAGTGCACCTTACTATTATGCAATCTTCCCCGACCATATCTCTGCATCAATTGGAGAAGAACATGATGGGTATAATCATCGTAATGAGGTTGAAATCGTTTTGCCCTCCATACAGCAATATGAGCCGCATTCTTTCGGAAGGAACTGCAATCCGGCTGTAGCTATGTCCGACAATGAAGTCCTCCGTTTTAAGAATGTCTGCGGACTGTTGCAGATCAATCTGACCGGAGATATTAAAGTGGGTAAGATTACGGTAGAGAACAAAGGCATGGCACCATTGTGGGGAACATTAAAGTTCGGCTATGATTATGATGGAGGCAATCACTCAATCGGTATGCAATGGTGTGATTTACATTGGGGAAACTCTACTGGTATGAGGCAGTCAACATTGACACTGGATTGTGGAGAAGGTGTTCAGCTCTCAGACGTTCCGACAGATTTCTATCTGGCCATACCCTATTATGTCCATACAAGGTGGGATGGTCAAGGAAATTATGATTTAACGGAAACACCTTTGAGTGAGGGCTTTATTATGCGCGTCTATGATGAAACAGGAAAGGAGGTTTATACTAAGGTTACGGAGCAGGATAATGTAATGGCAAGATCCATGGTCACGGAGATGCCGCTCATAGATATTCGTGCCAAGGAGTTGGAAGACCTGAGCGCCATAGAAACTGCAAACTGCTATATTGTAAAGCCCAATTCATCCTACCGTTTTTATGCAGGGTACAGAGGCTGCTCTACTTATCCGGTCCCTTTGGGTAAGGAGATCGCTGTGCTGTGGGAAACCCAAAACAGTGATGAAGAACCTGGCATACGGGGGATAATACAATCTGGGTATTATAATGATGAGACTGGTTATGTCACCTTTACAACCACAGAAAACTCTGGAAATGCCTTGTTGGCACTTAGAGACCAGGAGGACCGAGTTTTATGGAGCTGGCATATTTGGGTGACAGATTATGACCCTGAGCAGATCGAAGGCCAGGAAAAGTTCGGTGATCTCATCTTTATGGATCGGGAACTGGGTAGTATCGGGGCAAATGCCGCGGGTCTGCAGTACGAATGGGGGAGAAAAGATCCGTTCTTTGATTTTGCATCTTCTCCCGCAGAACCTTTTAATAACGAAACAGATTTGACTGGTGATGATTTTCTTATATCAGACTATGGAATAGCT
>CAMKTW010000069.1 GCA_946415795.1 uncultured Bacteroidales bacterium | reverse complement strand
GTATCCCCGTGGGTATGCACGAAAAGGAGCACCGCTCTGCATTGGAGGTGGTTCTTACCGTGCTTCACGCCGGCGGCAAGTTCAGCAAGAACAGCTATAAAGTTTCGGGTGGTCTGCACGGTGTGGGCGTCAGCTGCGTAAATGCGCTTTCCGACCATCTCACAGCCGAGGTTCACCGCGAAGGCAAGGCATTCAAGCAGGAGTATTCAAAGGGCAAGCCCCTCTATGACGTTAAGGAGATCGGATCCGCATCCGACACGGGTACCATCATCACATTCCATCCCGACCCGGAGATATTCAGTGTAAGCGTTTACGACTATAATACCATTGCCGACCGTCTCAGGGAGTTGGCATATCTGAACAAAGGGGTAAAACTCATCCTCAGGGACGAGCGCAAGCGTTATGACGAAGAGGGCAATCTTATGGAACCCCGCTCGGATGTGTTCCATTCGGAGGACGGCCTTGTGGAATTCATCAATTATCTTGACAGTACCCGCGAAAAGCTTTGCGAGAGCGCAATCCATCTGGAAACAGATAAGGTGATTCCTATAGAGATTGCGATGCAGTACAACACGGGTTTCACTGAGAATATACACTCCTACGTAAATAACATCAACACCATTGAGGGCGGTACCCATCTGAGCGGTTTCCGCCGCGGACTTACCACCACCCTCAAGAATTACGCAGATAAGAACGGCTTTCTTGACAAGCTTAAGTTTGACCTTGATCCCAGCGACTTCCGCGAGGGCCTTACAGCCGTCATCTCCGTTAAGGTGGCAGAGCCTCAGTTTGAGGGACAGACCAAGACCAAGTTGGGTAACAGCGAGGTAATGGGTCTGGTTTCTACCGCCACGACTCAGGCTCTGGAGGCTTATCTTGAGGAGCACCCCAAGGATGCCCGCCAGATTGTGGACAAGGTGATTCTGGCCGCTACCGCACGCCACGCCGCCCGCAAGGCGCGAGAACTTGTGCAGCGCAAGACCGTTATGTCAGGTTCCGGCCTTCCCGGCAAACTTGCCGACTGCAGTAACCGCGACCCCGAGAAGTGCGAGATATTCCTGGTGGAGGGTGACTCTGCAGGTGGAACCGCAAAGGTTGGTCGCGACCGTAACTTCCAGGCCATCCTGCCGCTGCGAGGGAAGATCCTGAATGTTGAAAAGGCTATGGAGCACCGCGCCTTCGAGAGTGAAGAGATTCGCAACATTTACACCGCGCTGGGTGTGAGCGTGGGTACGCCGGATGACCCCAAGGCGCTCAACATCAGCAAACTGCGTTATCATAAGATTGTGCTTATGACCGATGCCGATGTCGATGGCCGCCATATCAATACCCTCATTTTGACCTTCTTCTTCCGTTATATGCCCGATTTGATATATAACGGTTATGTATATCTGGCGACTCCGCCGCTATATCAGGTCAAGAAGGGTAAGGAGCAGGTGTATTGCTGGACAGATGAGGAGCGCAGCGCAGCAGTTGACCGTATGTCAGGCGGTCGCGGAGAGTCCGGCGTAAAGGTCCAGCGTTACAAAGGTCTTGGTGAGATGACTGCTGACCAGCTGTGGGAGACCACAATGGATCCCGAAAACCGTAAGCTCAAGAGAGTCCACGTTGAGAATGCAGCCGAAGCAGACCGCATCTTCTCTATGCTGATGGGTGACGACGTTCCGCCGCGCAGGGAATTTATAGAGCAGAACGCTAAATACGCAAATATCGACGCGTAAACAGCTCTCGGAAGCTAGATGCTGTCGGTTCCGAGTGTCTGGAACCCCTCGCCCAGGATTTCTGCAGAATCAATTACGTTGATAAAGGCGTAAGGGTCTGTCTTTGCGATGATTTCGCGCAGGCGGATCATCTCCCTGCGCCCGAGCACGACATAGATTATGTCGCGTCCTTCACCTGAGTAGAGGCCCTTGCCGGGGATGAGAGTTGCGCCGCGCTCCATATCGTTGATTATGAAGTTGCGGATTTCCTCGCTCTTGCTGGTAATAATCATCAGCGTCTTGGCCCGCTTGGGACCTTCCAGTATGAAGTCTATCATACGGCTCTCCACAAAGATGATTATCCAGGAGTACATCGGTAATTTCCAGTCGCCGAAGGCTACCACGGAGCTGAGGGTGATCAGTCCGTCAACGATTATGGTAGAGGTGCCCATAGACAGGTGGGTATATTTGCGCAGGATCATAGCAATTATGTCGCTGCCGCCGGTAGTTGCGTGCGAGCGGTACACCAGCCCAAGGCCAAATCCATATACTACGCCGCCAAAGATCGAGGCGATAATCTGATGCTGGTAGCCGGCCATCTCCACAATATCTGGCTCTATGAGCGAGGCGTAGCCGTAAACACGGTGCAGCAGTTGCATAAACAGCGGCAGCAGTATTGTGCTCACGATGGTCTTGATGCCGAACCGGTTGCCGAGGATAAAGAACCCGATTATAAGCAGGGGCACATCCATACACAGGGCTGCGAACTCAGTCTCCACCCCCCACAGGTGGTGGAATACGATGCCGAGGCCGTAGGTCCCTCCGGGGGCAAAGCCGTAAGGCTCAACCAGCATCACTGCACCAAGCGCAAAGATAAAGTTGCCGATGACCAGCAGCAGATACTCTTTTATGTTTCTTTTAAGCGTACTCTTCATAATAAGAAAAAGAGCTGACCAATAGCGAATTTGTCAGCTCCAAATTGTTGGAGGTACCAAGCAGAATCGAACTGCTGTCCCAGGTTTTGCAGACCTGTGCCTAACCACTCGGCCATGGTACCTTTTGATGCGGACTGCGAAGATATGGTATTTTTCAGAAATTACCAAGAATTGTTTACCTTTACGCTTTATGAAGAGAGTTCGCATACCACTTTTGTTCCTGGCCGTGGCGGCTGTGATGATGTTGTTTTACACCGACCGCAACAATTTCCGCTACCGCTACCAGGTTGGCAGCCCGTGGAACTACGAAACTCTTACCGCATCCTTTGACTTTCCAGTACTCAAATCAGAAGAGCAGTTGCAGCAGGAGCGGGAGGAAAAATCCCGGCAGCATATAGATTGCTACCGCTACGACGAGAATGTCGTAAAGCAGGTAGCGGAGGCCTTTTCTGCAGTCGAGCAGGATTCGCTCCAGAAGGCGGTTTACCAGATCCTGGCGCAGATTTATGCCAGTGGTGTAGTATCTTCCCTGAACGGAGATGAAGATATGATAAGCGTGCGCCGGGGCAAAAGGATAGAACAGATTCCGGCCAGTACGGTTTATACTTCCGCAGGGGCGTGCGATAAATTCCGTAATGAGATTGGTGCTGTTGCGCAGGGGGTGAATGTCGATTCCCTCCTGGCCACCGGCAAACTGGCGGAGGCGTTTGTCCCGAATATGTATTTCGATGCGCAGATGACCGCCACAATGGCGCGTCAGGCGTTGGAGTATATCTCCCCGACATCCGGAATGGTGTATGCCGGGCAGAAGATTGTATCCCGCAAGGAGATAGTCACCAGCGAGACGGCCCGCATACTGGATTCCTACAAGGCTGAATTCATATCAGCATACGGAGGGAGTACCCAGTCCAGTCTGGTGGTGCTCCTGAGTCATTTCTTCGTGGTTTTGATACTGCTGGCTGTCTATGCCTTGATGATACTGGTCACAGACAAAACCCTGTACGGTAATTTCCGGCAGTTGTCTTTCCTTATGCTGCTATACACCCTGGTTTATGTGGCTGTGGCGGCATTTCCCGCCTCTAACGAATCTATACTTTATCTGATACCGTTCTCACTCTACATACTCTATATGCGGGAGTTTTTCCGAAACAGGATATGCCTTGCGCTATACCTGGCCGCCCTGCTTCCGCTGCTGACGCTTCGTGACAACGGGGTTGAGCTATATCTGATGAATGCCCTGTCCGGGGCGGTGCTTCTTATAAGTTACAGATATTTCAGCCGCGGGTTCCGTCAGTTTGCCAATTCGCTCTTCATTCTCCTGGCGCTTGCTTTCGTTTATATTACCTTCAGGATAATTTCCGGCACCCCTGTCTCGCAGAGAGAGGTGCTTTATCTGGCACTCAACTCACTGCTTTCGATAATCGGTTATCCATTTGTGTTTGTGTTTGAAAGGATTTTCTCGCTGGTGTCACAGATGCGTCTCTGGGAGTTGTCCGATACAAACAATGCTCTGCTGCAGGAACTCTCCCGCACCGCCCCAGGGTCGTTCCAGCACTCGCTCAATGTGGCAAACCTGGCGGAAGCCGGCTGCCGCGCGATCGGCGGCAATACCCGTCTGGTCAGGGTAGGGGCCCTTTACCACGATATCGGCAAGATAGAGAACCCGCTATGCTTTACAGAGAATCAGATTTCCGGTGATAATTATCACAAAAACCTGACTCCGGAGCAGAGTGCGCGGGACATAATCCGCCACGTGACCGACGGGGTGGCTTTGGCAAGGCGCCATAAACTGCCGGAGCAGGTTATGGATATGATTGCCAGTCATCACGGCACCACCAAGGCAATGTATTTTTATACGCAGTACTGCAATGAAGGAGGTGACAGTACCAACACAGAGCCCTTCACATACAAGGGCAAGCTGCCCGAGAGCAAGGAGGAGGTCGTGCTTATGTTTGCCGACAGCGTAGAGGCAGCGTCCCGTTCACTCAGAGACTATTCCCAGCAGAGCATCGAGGCGCTGGTGAACCGGATTATGGACGGCAAGATAACAGACGGCCAGCTGGCCAAAGGAGATATCACCCTTGGCGAGATTGACAGGCTGAAACAGGTTTTTACAGAAAATCTGCAGCAGATGTATCACGGCCGCATTGCCTACCCCAAGGCTAAGAAGCCTGTGAAGCAGAGCGCTTCTTGATGGCGGCCGATGCAAACTCGACAACTATTATCAGCGCACAGCCTGCCAACGCCCATAGTACGGCTCCTGCAATGTGGGGGTCGCCGCTGAACTGTGCCGGCAATACAGGGCGGTCAACAGCGACTTTGCCCACCTCTTCTATAACCTTTTTCCACGGCCATAGTTTCACCAGTGAGCCCAGCATAAGGCCGGCAAGGAACATCATTGTGCCGTTATAGGCTTTTTTCAGCAGCCACGAGAATGCGTGGGAGAAGGCAAGTATGCCTATGATTGCACCCAAGGCAAACACAACCAGTACAATCCATTCCAGATTGCCTACGGCATCTATGATATATGCATATTTCCCAAGGAGTACCAGTACAAAACTGCCCGATATCCCCGGCAGGATCATAGTACACATTGCAATCGCTCCGCAGATGAAAATAAAGGGGAGACTGTTGCTGGTTTCACTGGGAGAGAGCAGGCAGCTCGTTACGCCGCAGGCAGCACCGACCATAAAGGAGAGCCAGTGTTTGAGTTTAAGGTTGTCGAGCTGCCGTATCATATACACGGTGGATACCAGCACCAGGCCAAAGAAAAAGGACCATACCTGGATTGGGTAATTCACAAGCAGGTAGGACATCAGTTTTGCGAGGGAGAAGATGCTCACTACGATACCTGTTGCCACTGCCAGCAGGAAATTACCGTTTATAGCTTTCCAGAACTGTCCGATCCTGAAGCGGAACAGCAGCCCCAGACTCTTGCCGGTAATGGCCTTGATGGATTCTATCAATTCTGTATAGATGCCGGTCAGAAAAGCGATTGTGCCGCCGCTTACACCCGGAATAACGTTGGCCGCGCCCATCAGGAATCCCTTGACGGCGACAATCAGGTATGAAGAAAAATTGCGCATAGTATTAAAAAATGAGGGTGGCCTTGCGGCCGCCCTCACTCTGTATAGATTTGTTAATTAAGCATTCTTGATGGCTGCCTGAGCTGCTGCAAGGCGCGCGATGGGGACGCGGAACGGTGAGCAGGACACATAGTTCATACCAATCTTGTGGCAGAACTCTACCGATGCGGGGTCGCCGCCATGCTCGCCGCAGATGCCGACCTTGAGGTTCTCGCGGGTGCTGCGTCCGCCCTTCACGCCGACCTCGATGAGCTTGCCGACAGACTCGGTGTCGATGCTCTGGAACGGGTCGAACGGGAGGATCTTGTTGTCCAGGTAGTCCTTCATAAAGCTGCCGATGTCGTCGCGGCTGAAACCGTAGGTCATCTGGGTCAGGTCGTTTGTACCAAAGCTGAAGAACTGGGCGGTGCGTGCCATACGGTCTGCAAGGATAGCTGCGCGGGGAATCTCGATCATAGTACCGAACAGGAACGGGATGTCCATATCGAACTTCTCCTCAACCTCTTTGTGTACGCGGTCGCAGATACGTTTCTGGAAGTTAAGCTCGTTTACAGATACGGTCACGGGGATCATAATCTCTGGACGGGGCTGAAAGCCCTCTGCATAGAGCTCGCCGGCTGCGGTGAAGATTGCGCGGAACTGCATCTCGCTCAGGCTGGGATAGCTGATACCCAGACGGACACCGCGGTGACCCATCATAGGGTTAACCTCGTGGAGAGCCTCGCCACGCTTGCGGATCTCTTCTACAGTGATATGGAGTTCATTTGCCAGCTCTTCCTGCTTGTCGAGGGTCTGAGGAACGAACTCGTGGAGAGGCGGGTCAAGCAGACGGAAGGTGACGGGCTTGCCGTTCATAACCTTCATTGTGGCCTTGGTGGCTTCCTTTACGAAAGGCTCCAGTTCCTTGATGGCCTGCAGACGCTCTTCGGGAGTAGCGGTGTGGATCACCTTGCGCAGTTTTGCGAGGGGAGCCTCGCTGTTCTTGCCGTAGAACATATGCTCGATGCGGAACAGGCCGATGCCCTCTGCGCCGAACTCGATAGCCTTGGCTGCGTCGTCGGGGTTATCTGCATTGGTGCGTACGCCAAGCTTGCGGTATTTGTCCACGAGGGTCATAAACTTCACGAAGCGGGGGTTCTCGCTTGCGTCCATAGTGCCGACCTTCTCTGCATAAACATAGCCCTTGCTGCCGTTCAGTGAGAAGATGTCGCCCTCTTTGTATTCCTTGCCTGCGATGAAGAGCTTGCGGGTGCCGTCTGCCTGGTCTTCAAACTTGACGGCGTCGCAACCTACGATGCAGCACTTGCCCCAACCGCGTGCCACCAGGGCAGCGTGGCTGGTCATACCGCCGCGGGCTGTGAGCAGACCGTCGGCAGCGCGCATACCTTCAACATCTTCAGGGTTGGTCTCGTCGCGGACCAGAATGGCTTTTTCTTTCTTGGCAGCTGCCTCAACAGCTTTGGCGCTGGTGAAGACGATCTTGCCGACAGCGCCGCCGGGGCCTGCGGGCAGACCTTTGGCGATAACGGTAGCCTTCTTCTCAGAGGCGGGGTCAAGCACGGGGTGCAAGAGTTCGTCCAGCTGAGTGGGGCTGACGCGCATAACGGCGGTCTTCTCGTCGATGAGGCCCTCGTCCAGCATATCCATTGCCATATTGAGGGCGGCGATACCTGTGCGCTTGCCCACGCGGCACTGGAGCATCCAGAGTTTGCCTTCCTGGATGGTGAACTCGATGTCCTGCATATCGTTGTAGTGCTTCTCGAGGTTCTGACGGATGGTGTCAAGCTCTTTGTAAACCTCGGGCATAGCCTTCTCCAGTGAAGGGAGAGCCTTGTTGTGCTCGGTCTTGGTGGCCTCGTTCAGAGGGTTCGGGGTGCGGATACCTGCAACCACGTCCTCGCCCTGTGCGTTGATGAGCCACTCGCCGTAGAACTTGTTGTCACCGGTAGCGGGGTTGCGGCTGAATGCAACGCCGGTAGCGGAGGTGTCACCCATATTGCCGAATACCATTGACATTACGGTAACAGCGGTGCCCCAGTCATCGGGGATACCCTCTATACGGCGGTAAGCGATGGCGCGCTTGCCGTTCCAGGATTTGAACACTGCGCCGATACCGCCCCAGAGCTGAGCGCGTGCATCGTCGGGGAACTCTTTGCCCAGAACATCTTTGACTCTCTTCTTGAAAGCGTCGCAGAGGGCGATGAGGTCCTCTTCTGTGAGCTCGGTGTCAAGCTTGTAGCCCTTCTTCTCCTTTACCTCGGCCATCATATTGTCCAGCTGGACGCGGATGCCCTTGCCGTCTTCGGGCTCGATGC
>CAMKTW010000068.1 GCA_946415795.1 uncultured Bacteroidales bacterium | reverse complement strand
GCTGCCGGATGCTCCCCCCGATACCTTCTCTTGCCAAGGTCATGACGGTCAGGAAATCTACATTATCCCTTCTGCAGATTTGGTGGTCGTGATTTTGGGCTATTCGCCCCGCTCGAACCGAGTCGATTTCAACGCAGTCCTGAAGGATATCATCGATAGATTGAATTAACCACTGCGATGCCGTCCAGGGCGCTGGAGACGATGCCTCCGGCGTATCCGGCACCTTCTCCGCAGGGGTAAAGGCCTGGCAGGGAGGCGTGTTGCAGCGTGGCGGGGTCGCGCGGTATCCGTACCGGAGATGACGTGCGCGATTCGCAGGCGAGCAGAAGGGCGTCGTTGGTGTAATAGCCGTGCATCTTGCGGTCAAACACGGGGAATGCCTTGCCAAGACTGTCGGCCACGAATGGCGGCAGGATTTCTGAGAGCGGGGCTGAGACTGTCCCCGGGGCGTAGGAACACCTCGGCAGGTCAGCCGACAGTTTTCCACGGCAGAAATCTGCCATCCGTTGCGCAGGTGCTTTCAGAGAATTGCTTAAAGCGAACATCTTCTGCTCCAGTTCGCGCTGGAATTCCAGCAGGGCGAAGGTGCCGTATCTTGCGTACTCCGGCACATCGGCAGCAGATACCTGAACTACGATGCCGGCATTGGCAAGGGCGCCGTTGCGCTGCGAATTGGACATACCGTTGAGCACCAGAGAACCATTCTCGGTAGTGGAGGGGACTAGTATGCCGCCGGGGCACATACAGAAAGAAAAAACTCCGCGGCCGTCCACCTGCTCAGCGAGATAATACTCCGCGGCGGGTATGCCGGGTTGCCAGCGTCCGTGATACTGGATGTGATTTATCAGGCTCTGCGGATGCTCGGCCCTCACGCCGAGGGCGAAGTCCTTGGCTTCGAGAGCCCAGCCTTTGCTGTCGAAGAGTTTGTATATGTCGCGGGCTGAGTGGCCCGTGGCAAGTATTACATCGCGGGTTTTGAATGTGAGTCCGCCGTCGCAAACCAGCTCCCAGCGGTCGCCGCCTCCTTCCAGAGGCTTGATGTCGGTGACGTGCGCCTCAAAGTGGTATTCTCCGCCGTGGGATACAATGCACTCACGGATGCCTTCTACCATCCGCGGCAGTATATCGCTGCCGATGTGGGGACGGGCTTCTGTCAGGATGCTCTCCGGGGCGCCGAAAGCGGCCATCTGGTGCAACACTTCATATACGTCGCCGCGTTTGTTGCTGCGGGTGTAGAGTTTGCCGTCTGAGAAAGTGCCGGCTCCGCCCTCACCAAAACAGTAGTTGGATTCGGGATTTACGATCTGCTTCTGGCTGATGGCGGCGATGTCGCGTTTGCGGGCGTGGACATCCTTGCCCCGCTCCAGAATCACCGGTCTGATGCCGCGCTCAAGCAGTTTGAGGGCAGCGAACATGCCTGCCGGGCCTCCGCCGACAATTATGACAGGCCGTGCCGAGGCGACGTTTTTATAATCGAAGCGGTACTCTTTTACAGGCTCGTCGCCATCAATGAGGGCCCGTAACTTGTATCGGTAAACAAGCTGGCCGCGGGCATCCAGGGAGCGGCGGACAATGTCGCAGCGCTTTATCTTACGAGCCGGAACGCCCCAAGCCTTTGAGGCGGCCTGGAGCAACTCTTCCGGCGTCGGTTTATGGTTCAAGGGGTATGCGACCTCGAAAATCTTCATAGATTGTAGTCGGCTGCGCGGGATATCGGGGCTGCGTCAAGGGGGCAGAAGATGCCCTTCTGATATTTGTAGTAACCGACGATGGCTATCATTGCGGCATTGTCGGTGGTGAAGCGCAGCTCCGGCAGGAAGGTTCGCCAGCCGCGGCGTTCGCCCTCGGAGGTGATTGCTCCGCGCAGGGCGCTGTTGGCTGCCACACCGCCGCCGGCAACGATATCCTTGATGCCGGTAATCTCGGTGGCGCGTATCAGCTTCTTCATCAGAATGTCGATGAGATCTTTCTGGAAGCTGGCGCAGATGTCGTTCTTGTTCTTCTCTATGAAATCCGGATCCTCTTTGAGGCGGTCGCGGAGGTAATATAACAATGATGTCTTGATGCCGCTGAAACTGAAGTCAAGCCCCTCTATGTGCGGCTTTGCAAAACGGAAACGACTGGGATCGCCCTCCTTGGCCAGACGGTCAATTACGGGGCCTCCGGGGTAGCCGAGATCCAGCATCTTGGCGCATTTGTCAAAAGCTTCGCCCACGGCGTCGTCTATGGTTTGTCCGAGAACGGTGAAATCGAGGTAGTCATCTACGCGCACAATCTGGGTGTGGCCGCCCGAAACGAGCAGCGCCAGGAAGGGGAAGCCGGGATGGTCTGATTCACGGCCCGGAACCTTTATGAAGTGGGATAGAATATGTCCCTGCAGGTGGTTGACCTCAATCATGGGTTTGCCGGAGGCTATTGCAAGCCCTTTGGCGAAAGATGTGCCAACTATAAGACTGCCAAGCAGGCCGGGGCCGCGGGTGTAGGCAATGGCATCTACGGCATCAAGGGCCACTCCAGACTGCTCCAGAGCCTGCTGTACCACAGGCAGGATGTTCTGCTGGTGGGCGCGGGATGCCAGCTCCGGGATAACGCCGCCGTATTTGCGGTGTACCTCCTGCGAGGCCATTACATTGGAGAGCAGCACGCCGTCGCTCAGCACTGCCGCCGAGGTGTCGTCGCAACTGGATTCGATACCGAGAATTATGGTTTTGCCGTCGAGCATTAATCTACTCTGCCGGGATATGCCTCCAGGGCTTTTTGAAGAACCACGAGGGCTTTCTTGAGGTCTTCTATCTTGAGGACGTAGGCGAGGCGGACTTCGTTGCGGCCGACCCCTTCCGTGGTGTAGAAACCGCTCGCTGGAGCCATCATCACGGTTGCGCCTTCGTATTCGAAACTCTCCAGGCACCACTGGCAGAACTTGTCGCTGTCGTCAACAGGTAGCTTGGCCACGGTGTAGAATGCGCCCATCGGAATGGGAGAGTACACGCCCGGAATCTTGTTGAGTCCATCTATCAGGCACTTACGCCTTTCCAGATACTCTTCATAAACCTCTGCAGTGTATTCCTCGGGAGCCTCGAGAGATGCTTCTGCGGCAATCTGGCCAACCAGGGGCGGGCTCAGACGGGCCTGGCAGAACTTCATCACAGTCTTGCGGAGCTCTTTGTTCTTTGTGATAAGGGCGCCGATGCGGATACCGCATTCGGAGTAGCGCTTGGATACGGAATCGATAAGCACTACATTCTGCTCTATGCCCTGGAGATGACAGGCGCTGATATAAGGCGTTCCGGCATATACGAATTCACGATAAACCTCGTCACTGAAAAGATAGAGGTCATATTTCTTGACAAGCTGGCGGATCTGCTCCATCTCCTTGCGCGTATAGAGGTAGCCTGTGGGGTTGTTGGGGTTGCAGATCAGGATGGCCTTTGTGCGTTCGCTAATCAGTTCTTCGAACTTGTCGACCTTGGGCAGGCAGAAGCCCTCCTCTATAGTGGTGGTCACGGTGCGGATCACCGCCCCCGCAGAGATGGCGAAGGCCATATAGTTTGCGTATGCCGGTTCCGGGACGATTATCTCGTCGCCAGGGTTGAGGCAGCTCAGGAAGGCGAACAGCACCGCCTCGCTGCCGCCGGTGGTGATTATGATATCATCGGCAGTGACGTCGATGTTGAATTTCTTATAATAGCCGACCAGTTTCTCGCGATAACTGCGGTAGCCCTGGCTGGGGCTGTATTCCAATATGGTGCGGTCGATGTTGCGGATGGCGTCAATGGCAACCTGGGGTGTGGGGAGATCCGGCTGACCGATGTTGAGGTGGTAGACGTGAATCCCGCGGGCTTTTGCAGCATCTGCAAGCGGTGCCAGCCGGCGGATAGGGGAGGCCGGCATCAAATCGCCGCGTTTAGAAATTACAGGCATAAATAATTTGTATTCAGAAGTTTTTAAAAAACGCGGCTAAGGTACTAAATTTATATATATTTGTGTCATAAAATACGAAAACCATCCATAAAATGAAAAGAATCAGCCTATTATTTGTAATGGTCCTGTTCACGTTGGTTTCGTGCAAGAAGTACGAGACTTACGAGGGAGACCCTTTGAAAACCAAAATTTACACTCTGGACAACGGACTTAAAATCTATATGTCTGTTAATAAGGATGAACCCCGTATGCAAACCGCTATCTGCGTGCGTGTCGGCGGTAAGAACGACCCTGCGCAGACCACTGGTATGGCTCACTATTTCGAGCACCTGATGTTCAAGGGGACAAAGCAGTTCGGCACCAGCGACTATGAAGCCGAGAAACCGATGCTTGATGAGATTGCAGACTTGTTTGAGGTTTACCGTGCCACTAGCGACGAGGCGGAGCGTGCGGCTATCTACCACAAGATTGACTCAATCAGCTACGAGGCATCCAAGCTCTCCATTCCCAACGAATATGACAAGTTGATGGCAGCAATCGGAGCTTCCGGCACCAACGCATTCACCTCCCAGGATTTGACCTGCTACGTCGAGGACATCCCGGCCAATCAGGTCGAGAACTGGGCAAGGATCCAGGCAGACCGTTTCGAGAACTCGGTGATACGCGGTTTCCATACCGAACTTGAGACCATTTACGAAGAGAAGAATATGTCGCTGACCCAGGATAACCGCAAGGTAAACGAGGCTCTTGACGCAGCCCTGTTCCCTCATCACCCCTATGGTACCCAGACTGTACTCGGTACCCAGGAACACCTCAAAAACCCCTCTATCAAGCTTGTCCAGCAGTACCACGACACATACTATGTGCCCAACAATATGGCAATTTGTGTAAGCGGAGACTTTGACCCGGACAGCTTTGTCAAGATCATAGAAAAGTATTTTGGCGGAATGCAGCCTAAAGAGGTTCCTGAGCTTCATTTTGAGCCTGAGCCGGATATAACCGAGCCTGTTGTGAAGGAAGTTTACGGCCTTGAAGCAGAGAGCGTGACTATGGCCTGGAGACTCCCCGGCGTGGCCGCTAATCCGGAGATTGATCCCATTGCAGAGATTGCTTCTTCCATTCTTTACAACGGTACGGCAGGTCTCATAGACCTCGACGTCAACCAGCAGCAGAAGGCTCTTGGTGTATATGCTTATGCAAATATGCAGCCCGATTACGGTGCAATGATGGCAATGGGCCGTCCCAAGGAGGGCCAGACGCTGGAAGACGTGCGTGATATCGTACTCGCCGAGATTGCAAAACTTTGCTCCGGCGACTTTACTGAAGAAGATGTTACATCCTGCATCAACAACGCCCGTCTTCAGCAGCAGAGCCAGTTTGCCGACAACAGCAACCGTGCTTTGCAGTTTGCATACACCTTTGGCTACGGCATAGACTGGAAGGATGTCGTAAGGGGATTCTCGGAAATCGAAAAGGTGACAAAGGAGGATGTTGTGGAGTTTGCAAATAAATATCTCTGCCAAAACAACTACGCCATAGTATATAAGCGTGTAGGGGAGGATCCCAACGTACAGAAGATATCTGCTCCTGCAATCACACCTATCTTTATGAACCGCGACGCATCCAGCGATTTCCTCAAGGAGATCGTAGCCAACGTCCCCAAGCCTATCGAGCCCGTGTTCCTGGATTTCTCAAAGGATCTGTCTATAAGCAATGTGGCTGCTAACGTGGATCTGATTTACAAGGAGAATACCCTGAACGACATATTCACAGTACAGTTCGTATTCAACTGCGGCGCGAATGACAACCCGGTTCTCTCTTATGTGGGTGACTACCTGAATTATCTTGGAACCGATACAATGAGCGCTCAGGATATTGCGCGCAAGATGTACTCGCTCGCGTGCGACTATAACTTCATCAGCAGTGACAACACCTTCACAATCTCCATTACCGGTCTCAGGGAGAATATGGGCGAGGCTATTGCCCTGGTAGAGAACCTGATTGCCAATGCACAGCCCAACGAGGATATCCTCCTGAACGCCAAGTACGACATCCTCAAGTCCCGTCAGAACAGAAAGATGAACCAGCGTGCAAACTTCCAGGCGCTGGTTTCGTATCTCGCAGTGGGCCCCGAAAAAATCAAAAAGATCACCCTGAGCAATGAGCAGGCATTTGCAGTTACCTCAGAACAGATTCTCGGCTCTATCCGGGACCTTGTGACCAAGCAGCACGAGATTTATTACTACGGCCCCGACAAGGAGGCAGACGTGAAAGCCTGCATCGCTGCAAACCATACAATCGCAGAGAATCCAGAACCGCTTGTAAAGCACTTTGATGATTATATCACTGCCGACGAAAGCAAGGTATTCTTTGCCCAGTACGACGCACGTCAGCTATACTATTACCAGATCTCTGTGGACGACCGCAAGTTTGACCGTGAGAGCAACCCTGCGCGCACCCTCTACAACGAATATTTTGGCGGCAGTATGAATGCGGTGGTATTCCAGGAGATGCGAGAGGCCCGCGGCCTTGCATATTCTGCCCAGGCAACAATGCAGAGGCCTCATTACAGCGACGGCAAGTATCTCTACGGAGCCTTTATCGCTACTCAGAACGACAAGCTTCAGCAGGCTGTGGAGGCATTTGCGGAGATAATCAACAATATGCCCGTAAGCGAGAACGCATTTGCCATTGCAAAGGATGCCATCATCACCCGCCTGCGCACTGAGCGCACCACCGGTATCGATGTGATCCGCGAATATGTCGACTGCCGTGATATGGGTCTCGACGAGCCTATGGACCGCGAACTTTTTGAGAAAGTCCAGGATATGACTATTGATGACGTTGTGGCTTACCAGCAGGAGTGGGTTAAGGACCGTAAATATTTCTACGGCGTCCTCGGTGACCGTAATGATATCGATATCGACTTCCTCAGCACTCTCGGCCCCGTGAAGTTCCTCACCAGCGAGGAGATATTCGGGTACTAACCGGGTGTATGGTTTTTTAATCTAGCCGGCCCACGTGGCCGGCTTTTTTGTACATTTGCGCTGGATGAGCCAGACCGATATCATAGATTTGATGATGCACCACGGGGTGAAGCCCACCGCCAACCGCATCCTTATTGTCAATGCGTTTGTAAAGGAGCACAGGCCGCTCTCTATGACCGAGATAGAGACGCAGCTGGAGAGTGTGGACAAAAGCGTGATATCGCGTACCCTGGCCCTGTTCCGCGAGCGGCATATGGTGCACGTCCTGCCGGACGGAGGTGACGGGATCCGCTATGAATTGTGTCACAGCTGTTCTGACGACCGTGACGATGACGCCCATATCCACTTCTATTGCAGCCGTTGCGGCAAGACCTTCTGTCTGAAGGATATACCCGTGCCGGAGGTTTCCCTGCCGGATGGTTATCAGGCCGAATCTGTCAACTATATGGTGACAGGAATCTGCCCGGACTGCCGCCGATAAAGATTTTTGCAACTCAGTTGCACAGCCAGTCCCATATCTTTGTGCCATAAAATGGTATTGAAGATATGGCACACGAACATCACCTCCACGAAGAACATCATTCAGAAGAGGGGTCGGTAAAAAAGACTGTAATACGCATAGCGGTGTCGTCTTTGCTGCTGGCTGTCGCTGTAATCATTGAAAAACGCTGCAATCTTGCTGCCTGGCAGCTGCTTCTGGTGTTCCTGGTGCCGTATCTGGTTGCCGGTTTTGATACTTTGAAAGAGGCAGTGGAAGGGCTCTCGCACGGCGAGGCGCTGGATGAGAATTTCCTGATGAGCATAGCTACAATAGGTGCGCTGTGCATCGGTTTTCTGCCGGAGGCTGAGCCGCAGTTCGCGGAGGCTGTATTCGTGATTCTCTTTTTCCAGGTCGGTGAACTGTTCGAGACCATCGCGCAGGGGCGCAGCCGCCGCAGCATAGCGCACCTGATGGATATCCGTCCCGATACGGCTAATCTGGAGCGTGACGGCAGGGTGGAGGCGGTATCTCCAGAAGATGTGCTCATTGGCGATACAATCGTTATAAAACCGGGTGAAAAGGTGCCTTTGGACGGCGTCGTGACAGAGGGGATATCTACGCTCGATACCGTGGCTATTTCCGGAGAGAGCGTGCCGCGCAAGGTCGCAGAAGGTGACGATATTTTCTCAGGCTGCGTCAATCTCGGCGGAGTGTTGCGGGTGCGCGTCACAAAGGAGTTCGGTGAATCAACCGCCTCCAGGATACTGGAACTGGTTGAGCATGCTGCCGACAACAAATCGCGCAGCGAGAATTTCA